>VGJL01000001.1 GCA_016867495.1 Candidatus Eisenbacteria bacterium
CGATCCGCCGGCGGGGCTCGTCGCCGCGGCAGGACGTTTCCTGGCGGCTTCGCTCCTGGGCGGCTGCGTAGCCTACGCGTGCGACCGCTGGATCCCCCTCCCGGCCCCGCCCCGTCTCGCGGCAGCCGGGACCGGCGGAATCCTCGCCTACATCGTCGTGCTCACGGCGATGGGCGCGGAGGAGCCGCGGGACCTCTGGGCGATCCTCGGAGGGAGGCTGCGGAGGAAGGGATGAAGCTTCTGGAGGAGCGGCTGCGCATGCTGCCGCGGCGGCCGGGCGTCTATCTCTTTCGCACCAGCGCCGGCGAGGTGCTCTATGTCGGCAAGGCGAAGAGCCTGCCGCCGCGCGTCCGCAGCTATTTCCGCACGCGCCACGAGCCCGGATCGAGGCTGGCCCAGATGGTCCAGCGGATCCATGACATCGAGACGATCGTGACCGGGTCCGAGACGGAGGCGCTCATCCTCGAGGCGAACCTGGTCAAGGAGCATCGTCCCCGCTACAACGTCTTCTTGAAGGATGACAAGAGCTACCCGTTCCTCCAGGTGACGACAGGCCATCCCTTCCCCGGCCTCTTCCTCACGCGGCGAGTGATCGCCGATGGGTCCCGGTACTTTGGGCCGTACACATTCGTGAAGGGCCTGAGACGGACGTTGAAGGGGCTGCGCGGCGTCTTCCGGCTGCGCAACTGCACCGATCAGAGGTTGGAGAGCGGGGGACGCGAGTGCCTCGAGTACTTCATCGAGCGCTGCCCGGCTCCCTGCACGGCGAGAATCGATCAGGCCGACTACGGCGCCATCGTCGCCCGTCTCCTTCGTTTCCTCGGGGGAGATGTCGGCGGCGTCGTGGAGGAGATGCGCGCTCGGATGCTCGCCTGCTCCCGAGAAGCGCGCTTCGAGGAGGCAGCCCGCCTGCGAGACGACATCGCGACCCTCGAGCGGCTTGGCCTGCTCCAGAGAATGACCCCGGCGCTGCAGTCCGATACAGATGTCGTGGCGCTCGTCCGGCGCGGCGCGCGCGCCTGCTGCGTCGCCATGCATGTGCGCGACGGGAAGGTCCTCGGCAAGGAGCAGCGCATCGTCCTCAGGGCATCGGAGACGGAGGAGCCGGAGATCCTGAGGCTCTTCCTCATCGATCTCTACGGCGGTGCTCAGGATCCCCCCGATCTGATACTCACATCGCTCGCCCCCTCGGAGGCGCCGCTCCTGGAGGGGTGGCTGTCATCCCGGCGGGGGGCCGCGGTGCGGATCCGCCCGGTCCGCGCGGGCGCGAAGCGAGGGCTGCTCGACCTGGCCCGAGAGAACGCGCATCTCGGACTGGAGGAAGAAGAGCTCCGGCAGAGGAAGAGGCGGACTCTCGTCGACCCCGGGATCTATGAGCTTCAGGAGAGGCTCGGTCTACCTCGAATCCCCTATCGAATCGAGGGGTTCGACATCTCCAACCTCCAGGCGACCTATGCCGTCGCGGCTCAAGTCTGCTTCCAGGACGGATCACCCTTGAAGAGCGCCTATCGCCGCTATAGGATCAAGCAAGTCCAAGGACCGGACGACGTTGCCATGATGGAAGAGGTTCTCAGGCGACGGCTCGGGAGGCTGCGGCAGGATGGAGGGGCTGGGCCCGATCTGATCCTGGTCGATGGGGGGAGAGGGCAAGTGGGCAGGGCGGTAGCCGTCCTCGAGCAAGCGGGCCTTGGCGAGATCGCCGTCTTGGGGTTGGCGAAGCGGGAGGAGCAGTTGGTCATCCCCGGCGTCAGCGAGCCCCTCCGTCTCCCTCGCAACTCGGACGCGCTCCGACTTCTGCAACGGGTCCGCGACGAAGCCCATCGTTTCGCCCTCTCTTACCATCGGTCTATTCGGGGGAAGGGGCAGACCAGGTCCGCTCTCGATCCGTTGATGGGAGTCGGAAGGGTGAGGCGGGCGCGTCTGCTCGAGCGCTTCGGCAGCGTCGAGGGGGTCAGGCGCGCAAGCGTCGAGGCCCTGGTGCGCGTGCCTGGGATCGGGCCTCGGATCGCCCGGCGCATCAAGGAGGGGCTCGGGGCCGCAGAGATCCCGCGAGCGGAGATCTCCGGAGGGACCGTTGACGAGTCTTGAGGCGGCGCTGGACGCCTACCTCGACCACCTGCGCCTCGAGAGGCGCCTCTCCGCGCGCACCGTCATCTCCTACCGGAGCGACCTGGTCCAACACGTCGCCTTTCTGCTGGAGTCCGGCGTGACGGCCTGGAAGCAGGTCGACACAGAGCTCCTGCGAAGGGACCTCGCGCGCCTGCACGGGGAGGCGAGAGCGCGGCGGAGTCAGCAGCGGTACAGGAGCAGCCTCCGGGGGTTCTACCGGCGCCTTCTGGAGGAGGGGGAGATCGACCAGAGCCCCGCCAGGGACCTGGAAGGCCCCCGCGTGGCGCGGCGACTTCCCGAGAGCCTCTCGATCGAGGAGATCGAGAGGCTCCTGGATGCGGCGGGCGGGCGGGAGCCTCTCGACTTGCGGGACCGCGCGCTTCTCGAGATCGCTTATGGCGCAGGTCTGCGCGCCTCGGAGCTGGTCGGCTTGGGCGCTGAGGCCGTCGACCTGGAGAACCGCCTGATCCACGTTCATGGCAAGGGAGACAGGGAGCGGGTGGTTCCTCTGGGCAAGCCGGCCTGCCGGGCCGTGCGGGACTACGTCGCGAGGGCTCGCCCCCGCTTGGCCCCCGGTGGGGGATCGGAGCGCCTCTTTCTCAACCGCCGGGGTCGCCCCCTCTCGCGAATGGGCTTCTTCCGGATCGTTCGAAAGAGGGGAGAGGTGGCCGGCCTCGATCCTCGCCGCCTCCATCCGCATCTCCTGAGACACACCTACGCGACCCACCTCCTCCAGAACGGAGCATCCTTGAGGATCGTTCAGGAGCTACTGGGCCATCGCTCCCTGACCACGACGGAGATCTACACAGCCGTCGACCCCGCCTACCTCAGGCGGATTCACAGACAGCACCACCCCCGCGGCGGGGGATGAAAGGAGCCCGCGTGAGACGCGCCACATGCGATCGGAGGGGTTTTGGAGGGGCTGGGGCCGTCCTGCTAGCTCTGCTGCTCCAGCTGGCCTCCCTGGTTGCCCCGGCAAGCGCCTACGAGCACCGCCAGAGCACCCCCAGCTTCGGAGTCCAGTTCGGGTATGGACGAGTGTTCGGTGACGACTCGTACCGGATCTCCTATCCCGAGGGGACTGACGAGACCTACCGAGTCGGAATCTCCAAGTACCACGATGAGTGGGGACCGTCCGCCCATGTCGCCGTCCGCTTCGTCCTGGACCGCAGCCACGCGCTCGGATTCGGGTTCGACGACCTGCGCTACAAGAGGAACGCGGACCTCGATTCGGCCCTCAAGGGTTCTCTTGCGCAGTGGGCCAAGTTCACGTCCTTCCGGGCGGACTACTACATGTACGTGAACCGTCGCCAGAAAGCCTCCTACTACGTGGCCCCCAGCGTGGGGATCCAGCAGCGCGAGATCCGCTTCGCCAGGAGCGAGGTGGAGAAGCGCGAATTCCGCCTGCTGTACGGGGGGGCCCTGGGTATGGAATACTTCATCCGCCGGTCCTTCAGTGTGGACCTGAGCGGCCGTGTCTATGGCCTGCCGGGGCAGGACGGCACCAACCTGGTGGTCCAGCCAGCGCTGGGAATCCACATCTACGTGATCTGAGAGGAGAGGGGTTGGCTCCGGTCAAGCGGTTCGCGGTGGGGGACACGCTCCACCATGTCGACTACGGGGAGGGGATGGTCGTTGGGGTGCGCCCCCGCCCCTTCTTCGACATCCTGGAGGTCGCCTTCCAGGACGGCGTGCGCAGGCTGAACTCCAACCACCCGCGCGTCGGCCAGAAGGCCCCGGAGCCTGCGGGCGCCCCCCAACCGAGCGAGAACGCGCCCGAGGAGGCGCGCCCCGGGACGCAGGACGAGAACGGCGCCCTTTGCATCGATCCCGAGACGGTCGACGCCTTCCGATCGCTCGCGGAGATGCCCAAGGGAAGCGCAGAGCGATTCCTGGTCCACCTCGCCGCGGAACGCCTCGCGCTCACAAGGGGATTCGAGAACCTGCTCTGCCTGAACGGCGTCCGCGATCTCGAGCGCTATGACTTCCAGATCCGGGCCGTCCTCAGGGCGCTCCGCCAGATGCGGGGCAGGGCCCTGCTCGCCGATGAAGTCGGTCTGGGAAAGACGATCGAGGCGGGACTGATCCTCAAGGAGTACGCGCTGCGAGGCCTGGTCCGGCGCGCGCTCGTGCTCGCGCCCGTTTCCCTGCTCACGCAGTGGCGGGAAGAGCTGACGCACAAGTTCGATCTTCCGTTCGTCGTGCGCGCCCGGGGCGAGGGATGGGGGAACCACGCCTTCCTGATCGCCTCGCTCGACACCGCCAAGACGGAGCGCAATCGGGAGGAGATCGGGCGCCAGGGATTCGACATCCTCGTGGTTGACGAGGCCCACCGCCTCCGCAATCACCTCACCCAGGGCTGGAGGTTCGTGGACGCCCTCTCGTTGAAGTACCTCCTTCTCCTCACGGCCACGCCCGTCCAGAACGACCTGCGCGAACTCTACAACCTCGTGACTCTGCTGAAGCCTGGCGTGCTGGGAACCTATCGGGCGTTCAGGAAGCAGTTCATGGTGCGGGGCGACAAGCGGTTGCCCAAGAACACGCGGCAGCTCTCCTCTCTTCTGAGCGAGATCATGATCCGGACGACGAGAAGCTCGACGGCGCTCAAGTTTCCCAAGCGCGAGGTGATGATCGAGACCTTCGACTTGAGCCCGGAGGAGAGGCGCCTCTATGACGGGGTGTCGAGCTTCGTCCACGACATCGTCTCCGACAGCGAGCCGGACGAGTACGGCCATTGGCACTTCCTCTTGCTCGTGCTCCAGAAGGAAATGGGCAGCAGCCACCTCGCCGCGCAGAAGACTCTCGAACGCTCGGCGCGGGTCTTCCGGACGGGAAACCAAGCGAAGAGACTGAAGCGCCTGGTCGAGATGGCCCGCGCCGTGCGCGTCAGCAGGAAGTTCGAGGGCCTGCAGCAACTCCTGAGCAAGACCGACGCCGACGAGAAAGTCCTCATCTTCACCCAGTTCCGCCGCACCCTCGAGTTCCTCGAGTCGGGGCTTCGCGCCCTGGGGGAGGAGCCGGCGATCTTCCACGGCAGCCTCACAGCGGCGGAGAAGGACACTGCCGTCGAGGCCTTTCGGCGCGACAGGCGGATCCTGATCAGCACGGAAGCAGGGGGAGAGGGGCGCAATCTGCAGTTCTGTCGCACCGTGGTCAACTACGACCTCCCGTGGAATCCGATGCGGATCGAGCAGCGCATCGGCCGCGTGCATCGTCTGGGTCAGACTCGAGACACGAGGATCCACAACTTCACCGCCAAGGACACGGTCGAGGACTACGTCCTCGCCATTCTCCACCGGAAGATCAACATGTTCGAGCTGGTCATCGGCGAGATGGACATGGTCCTCGGCCAATGGAGCGAGCGGGAGAGCTTCGAACAGCGCGTCTTCCAGATCTGGGCGAGTCACCGCAACAGGAAGGACCTCGAGGAGGCCTTCGGCGCCTTCGGTGAGGATCTTCTGCTGGCGCGCAAACGCTACGAGAAGATCCGCGACTATGACCAGGCGATCTTCGAGTCGGTCGGGGCGCGGGAGGGGGAGATCTCGTGATCAAGGCTTCGGTCCTGCAGCGCTTCGTCGAGGATTGGCTCGAGGTCCGAGGGCTTGAGCCGCAGAGGCTGGAGCCGGACGTCTGGTCGTTTCGGCTTCCCAAGGAGCTGCGCGAGCGCTTCGGGCGCGGGGAGCTCGTCTTCTCGTTCAACCAGCGGGCCCTCTCGCGCCACCCGAGATCGGAACTGGCCACGGTCGGGAATCCTGTGTTCGACCGTCTCCTTGCCGTGGCGCGCGAGGAGGGGCGCGTCGGAATAGCCTTCGCAAGACCACCCTCTTCAGCCGCGCGCCCGCCCGCGCTCTCGAAGGCGATCAGCCTTGGAGGACAGCCGCCCGCGAAGGTCGAGCCGACCTACCAAGCGGTCTACCACTTCGTCTTCACGATCGGTTATCCATCGATCGAAGCTCCGGACGAGACCGAGGTGGTCAGCGTCGATGGGGCCACGCTCGAGACCTGGGCGCAGACGCCCGATCTGGCCGATCTCTGGGGAACTCTGGAGCCTGAGCCGCGAAAGGGCCGGAGCCTGCTGCCGCCGCTGCCGATTCCGCCGCGGGTGATCGAGACTGCCCTGGCCGGATTCGAGAAACGGATGAGGCGCCGCATCAAGAAGGTCCTGGCCACATCGGAGACCCGGCTTCAGCAGGAAATCGAGTCGATCCAGGGATACTACGAGCAGCTGATCGAGGAGGCGCGCAATCAGAGCCGCCGGTGGGCGACCAAGGTCGAGGACCGGGAAGACCGGATCCGATGGCTCCAGCTCGAGTGGAAGCGAAGAACCGAGGAAGCGAACGAGTTCTGGAGGCCCAGGGTGAGCGCCCGCCTCGTGGCTCTCGGTCTGCAGATGATGCCGCGCGCCGCCTATCGATACGCCGGCCCCGGCAAGGGCCAGGGCAGGTCCGCTCCGCGCGGCGCCCTGCTGGTATGGGACGAGCAGTCCCGCAGGTTCCTGCCGCCCTACTGCGAGGCGTGCGGCAGGGTGGGTCTGACGGAACCCCAGGCTCGCCCGCGGGGGGGGATGGTCTGCCTCGAGTGCGCCGGCAAGGAGCGAGAGATCGAGCATCAGAGTCTGGAGCCGGGGGAGAAGGGGGGATCTCCGCGTGAGAAGCCGCGCGGGAGGCGGGCACGCGGGCACTTGACCCTGGTCCCCGGGGACCGATAGGCTCGAACAGTTCGCGCCTGATAGTTCGAGGAAAGGGAGGCATGGGTTGACGGAGAGGCTTTCCAAGGAAGAGCTGCGCGAGGATCCGGTCCTTAAGGCCGCCGCGCGCTTCGCCCAGGCGGTCCGGGAGAGGGCCGCGACGATCGCCATCGTGGTCGGAGTCTTGGTGGTGGCCCTCGTGGCGGTGCATTTCATGCGCCAGTCTCGCGCCAAGACTGCCCGGCAGGCCGCAGTCGTTCTGCTCGACGCGGAGTCCTACTACCAGAACGGAATGCTGGAGATGGCCGCCCGGCAGTTCCAGGAGACGGCAGAGAGGCACGGAAGCACCCCGAGCGGGAAGCTCGCCCGCCTGCGCAACGCCGACTGCCTGCTCGAGATGGGACGGCCCGAGGAGGCCGCCCGTCTCTATGAGGCATTCCTCCGAACGCGTCCTTCAGATGGATTGCTCCGGGCCTCTGCTCTGAGAGGGACGGCGGCCTCGCTTCTCGCCCTCGGCAGGGTCGAGGACGCGGGGCGGAAGTTCCTGGAATCGGCGGCTGTCGACGGCTCGCCCATGCGATCCGACGATCTCGCGTCGGCCGGATCGGCCTTCGCGGACGCCGGGAAGTACGACGACGCGATTGCGGCCTACCGGCTGCTGCTCGAGAAGTTTCCGGAAAGCCCCCGGGCGCGCGAGGCGCGCGAGGGGCTCGCGGCGGCCGCGGCGCGCAAGGGGCCCTGACGCGCCGCTCCCTGCGCCGTCGCGCGGTCAGTAGGTGACAACGACGAGGCCTGGGCCCTTCCCCCGAAGGGACGGAAGAGCCGCACCGACATCCCGGGCCGTCACGGCCATCGGCGCTCGCAGCCTCTCGTCGATCCCAAGGGGATCTTCTCCGCTCAGCATCGCCATCCCAGCCGCATAGGCCCTGTTCATCCGGGTCGCGCGCCTCATGAGGGCGCGGCCGTAGATCTGCGCCGCCTGCGTCGTCACGGCCGCGGAGTCGGGCGCGTTCGCGAGGGCCGCCCCCAGGAACTCATCGAATCCGGCCAGGATCCGCGGGAGATTCTTGCTGGCGGAGCCGGCAGAGGCCGTCCAGAGGACCGTGCCGTCATCGAGCCACTCGACCGAGGAACCGATCGAGTAGGCGAGGCCCTCTGTCTCGCGGAGCTGGAACTGGATCGCGGAGGAGAGAACCGCATTCCAGACCTCGATCGCCGGTTGTGTCTCGCCGTCCACCCTTCCCAGGAGGCGGGAATAGACGAGGCTTCCTTGCTTGGCGTCCATCCTGTGAACACGAAAGAGAACCGACTCGGGGAGAGCGAGACCCGGCAGGTCCGGCGGGATCGAGTCGGCGCTCGGGAGCGACCCGCGAAGGCGCGCGGCAATCGATTCCCCCAAGTCGAGCGGGGGAGGGGACGAGCCGGCGGGAAGCTCGCCCAAGTGACGCTCGGCGAGCGCCACGACGTCCTCCGGCGGCAGGGAAGTTCCCACGACCAGGAGCATCCGATTGCCGATCCAGTAGCGGCGCGCGAGATCGCGAAGCGCGGGGGGAGTGATCCTCGCGAGCGTCTCGGGGGTTCCGAAAACGGCGCGCGACCGCGGAGCGGAACCATGGAGCGCCCTTCGCGCGATCGCCCGCCCTGCGGTTGCGGCGCTGGCCGAGGCGCGTTGGGCTGCCGCGAGCATTGCCTTCTGCTGCTCCCCGAACTCCTCGTCGGTCCAGGCCGGAGGGCCCAGGAGCTCGGCAAGCAGGGCGAAAGCCTCCTCAGCATGCTCGTCCAAGGTCTGCAATCGGACGAAGCTGGCCCGAGGGCTCGAGTAGAAGTCGTCATAGGGGATGTTCGGGTCATCGGCCGTCTTCACCTCAGCGCCGATCCCCCTGAGCCTGCGGGCGAGCTGCTCCGGCGAGGACTTCGATGTTCGGACCTGCATCAGGCGGTGGAGCAACTCCACGGCGCCATCCAATCCATCCGGCTCGACCTCCGATCGTCCGCGAACCAGAAGATGGAGAGCGAGAACGGGGCTCTCGGCACCCGATAGAACCAGCAGATCGATGCCGTTGCGGAGGGTCGTCCTCAAGTGCGCGGCGCCAGCCCCTGAGGTGTCGTCGGGCTTCGTTTCCTCGCGGGGCAGAACGACCGCCAGCCGGAAGCGATCCCCGGGCCAGCGAGAGTGCTCCGTTTCCAGGTCTTCTATCGTGAGGCGGGCGAGCCGCTCGGGAAGCGTGAGGATCGAGGAGAGCCCCTGGCCGGCGATCTTGTCTCCGCGAACGATGCCGTAGAAGTGCGGCTTCTCCCGCAGGAAGAACTCCTCGGTTTCCTGGCTGACCTTCCATCCATGCAGATCGGACTCCGAGGGGAGTGGGATCGTCCGCAGGATCTCCGGCACGACCGGCTCGACGGCCCGCCAGTCCAGATCTGCGTCCGTCTCGACGCGGATACGCAGGAAGGTGCCCCCGGGAGCGAAGTCGAGCCACCCGCCGCAAGAGTGGATCCCGCGCGGGAAGCGCTCCCGCAGAGCCCTTTCGAACGGGGAGAAGCTCTCTCCGGCGAGGAGCGAGGTCAGACACTCGACGGCCAGGCATGCGGGTCCATCGGGGGAGGGGCCCGGAAAGGTCCATTGCTGGACCGCCGTCGCTCCCCCACTGCTGGCGACGGTAGGGGAGGGGTCCCACGCCGGCTCTGCCAGGGCTGCGGCTGGCGGAACCGGCCCCGGGGGCTCGGCCCCGAAGATCTCATGAAGCGCCCTTTCCATTTCGCTTGAAGCAAAGTCGCCAATCACCAGCACGCTCATGTTTTGCGGCGTATAGAGACCCTTATAGAAGGAGAGGATCGTCTCGCGGCTCAGGGCCTTGATCGAGCGTTCGCTGCCAAGCACCGGAAGGGCTAGCCCAAGCCCTCCTGGACCGAAGGTCATCAGATCGAGGAGCCGCTCGCGGTCGAAAGTCCCCGCGTCCTTGTCCTTGGCGAGTTCCGCTAGGATGATGCCCCTCTCTTTCTCGAGCTTCTCGGGAGGAAGGATCGAGTGAAAGAGCATGTCCCGCTGGATCTCCAGCCCCTGCCGGATCTTCTCCGATGGAGTCAGCATCATGTAGAGGACATGGTTCCGGCGCGTCGTCGCGTTGTTATAGGCGCCAAGGGCATCGACCTCCGCATAGAGCTGCTCCTGCGTCCGGCTCTCCGTCCCATTGAAGAGAAGATGCTCGAGGAAGTGGCTCGCCCCGCTCGTCGTGAAGTCCTCGCGGGCCGACCCCGAGTGGACGAAGACCGAGCTGCCGATGAGGGGGGCGGCGTGGTTCTCGAGAAGCAGGTAGGCCATGCCGTTGTCGAGGTAGCCCCAGCGTGGCGGGTTCAGATCGGCCCGCGCGCCGCCGGCAGCGACGGGGGAGAGGCATGCCAGCAGAAGGGAGAAGGCCAGGAAGCCGGCCCCGAGAGCCCTTTTGAGGCTCTGTCGTAATGGCGCATAAGAACTATTATGTAACGTAGTCAATTCAGCCCCACGCCCTGCGGCCCGCTCAAATCGCATCGCCGTCCCTTGCATTCCGCCTCCTTCCCTCCAGCGGCCTGCCCCCCGCTGAACCCGCCGGGCGGCAAGCCTGTCACACAACACGCTGGCGCGCGAGCCGCTAGAGCAGCATACGCAGTCGCACGCCCCTGCCTGCCGAACGGCACGCCCCCTGCAATCCGAAACCGCGGAGGTGAGAGCGAATGGACGCAACAGCGTCCACTGAGTCTCGCCTCCTTGCGAGGGGGCCGACTCTGGGCCGCCCGTGAGCAGTCCCGGCAGCCACGGACCGCGAGAATACTCTAGGCGTTCCGTGAATGGCTGCCAGGCACGGCGGAGGCGGATGACACCCCAAGAAATCGCCGGCGGCATGCCGGCATCCGATCGGGCCCCCGGCTACGTGCCCTTGGGGCCCGATCATCTATCTCCTCGCTAGCCGAGCTCGGCAAGCCGCTCGCGGGAGCGGGCCGCCAACCATCCCTCCGGGAGCGTCTCCAGGATCCGTCGGAACTGCTTGCGCGCCTCTTTCCTGTCCCCATCGGCGAGGCAGGACTCCGCCAGATGGTAGAGGGCGATCCCGCGCATCCTTCCCCGGCTCATCTTCGCAAGCGCCGCGAAGAGCGGGCGCGCCTCGCCCGAGCGTCCCGCCCCCATCAGCGCCCTCCCGCGCAGTAGCAGGAGATCCCCCGCTCGATCTTCCCCGAGGTCCGCCCCCGCCTCCGTCGTTTCCTCCAGCAGCGCGCATGCCTCCTCGTGGGCGCCGCGACGCAGGAGAATGCGCGCAAGGTCGATCCTCACCTCGATCAGCTCGGGATGGTCCTTCGCCCTCTGGCGGAGCGTGTACTCCTCTGCGCCGGCGTCGAGGAGACGATCCAGAAGCAGAGCGAAGTCGGACGGCGCCTTGTAGCCCCGGACTGCCTGGATCGGCGAACCGTCCCAGCGAAGGAAGACGACCGTTGGAAAGGCCGTCGCCCCGAGCTTGCGCGCGAGATCCGCCCTCTTCTCGCCATCCACGCTCACCGCGACCATCCGGCATGAGCGTTTGACCACGGCCGGGTCCCGATAGGTCTCGCGCTCCATCTTCCGGCACCATCCGCACCAGCCCGTGTAGAAGTTCGCCAGGACGACCTTGTCCTCCACCTCGGCTTGCTCGAGCGCTGTCTCCAGATCGGCGACCCATCTTATCGCCTGAAGATCCTCGCATCTCTCCCCGGCCCCCATCGACTCCGCGGACGCACACAGAGGGAGCAGGACGACGGCCAGCACCGCAAGGCAGCCCCGGGATCGATGCCGCATCGAACCGCCTACGAGACGCCGAGGGCGCCCGCCAGGGCGCTCTTGAGCGCATCCTTGCTCATGGCCCCGACCTGCTGGCCCACCGGCTTGCCCCCCACGAAGAAGATGAGCGTCGGGATCCCCTGGATCCCGTAGGCGCCCGGCGTCGCATGGTTCGCGTCCACATCCAGCTTCGCGAAGAGGACCTTGCCGTCCATCTCAGCCGCGAGCTCCTTGACGACCGGCGCCATCAGCCTGCAGGGATTGCACCATTCGGCCCAGAAGTCCACGACGACCGGGATCTTGCTGCTCAACACAACGCTCGCGAACGTCTCATCTGTGACATCGATAACCTGCGCCATTTCTTCTCCTCGTTTCGCGCCCTACTCACCCTTGCGCGCCGTCCCCTCGGCTCGGCACACCCTCGCCAACATCGTCTCGAAAGCGGTCTCCTGTACGATGGAAGCGATCTCTCCCCTCTTGATCGCACGTTCAAGACCGTAGCACTCCCTGAGCAGCCGGAGGACGGCGCGCGGGTCGCGTCCCCCCTCTCCTCCTCCCCTCCCCCACCTCGCATCGAGGAACTTGCTTCCCATCATCCAGGTCACGGCCGCGGGAGCGAACTTCGGCCGCACCGCGGCCCAGTAGCGCAGAGCAAGCCTGACGTCCCCGCCCAGAACCGCCTGCTCGAGGTCCGCGAGCGAGCCGGCGATTCCCGACCTCAGCCAACTCCGCAAGTCCTCATCGGTCACCTTGGCGCCCGAACCCAACCGCAGGGCGAGCCGATCGATCTCGTTCGAGATCTCCATGAGATTGGGACCGACCGCGTCGACCAGCCTGCGCGCGGCATCCTCAGGCAGGGAGAGGCCATGGCGCTCCTGGGCGAGCTTCTGCGCGAGCGCGACGCCGTCAGCATGACCCGGGTGATCGAGAGGGATCACGGCGTCGACGCGCGAGAGCGTCCCCTTCACGAACTCGCTCGCCCGCTCGAGCTCCCATAGCGGCTTCTCGCTCGTCAAGACGAGATGGACGCCGGGGCTGGGCGAGTCGAGACAGCGCCAGAACTCCTCCCGGTCGGCTTTGCCGGAACGCCCGTAGCGCTCCACTTCCGTGACGACCACGAGGCGCGCGTCGCCGAAGAGACCCACCACCCGGAGCCCTGAGGTCAGCTGCCCAAGCGGCAACTCGCGCGCCTGGTAGGTCTCGCGGCTCCAGCGGCCGCTGTCCGCTTCCTGTCCGAGCACAGAGCGCCGCAGGAGCGCCAGCATCTGGTCGCGGATCAAGACCTCGGGGCCCGCCAGCAGAACGCTCCCCGGAGGACCGAACTTCTCCAGGAGGGGCGCGAACTTCCCCGGCGCCGTCCGCTTCCCGCCCCAACCCGCGCTCACCATTGCTCCATCGTCCGCGCAAGGACATCCTCGGCGAGGTCCGCGATCGCCTTCCTGCGCGCCGCCTCCTCGTCGCGCAAGCCGTCCTGCCCCTCTCCGGCGACGCGGTAGACGGCCGAGACGACCAGCGACTCCTCGCTCCAGAGCTCTCTGTTCTTCACGCTGTCTCGCATCGTGAGCCCAACGCGCATGACGACGATGTAGTCCTCTGGAACCTGGGCGGCCGAGTAGTTGTGGACCTTGTTCTCGTAGGAGACCACCCGCCCCTCGAGGATGCAGTCGGCGCGGCTCTCCCCCGCGATCTTCAGGCGGCCGTCTTGCAGGAAGCGCTGGGTGATCGCATCGGTCACCTCGTTCGCCAGCGCTGGCTCGTGAGTGTCGTTCATCAGGATCGGAACGGAGACGCTCTTGATGTGCGACGGCAGCGAGCTGCCCGTGAAGGAGTAGATCCCGCAACCCGAGGCGAGAAGAGCGACCCAGGCGAGATGGCAGGCGCGCGCACGATTCCCCATGGACGGAGTATAGGAAGCGCGCGCGCGCGGGACAACTCTAGGGCTCGCGCGCCCCCACAGGCTCGCGCAGCCCGTACTGCTTCATTCGATATCTGAGCTTGTCGCGGGTCGTCTGGAGGATCTCCGCGGCCCGGGTCTGATTCCCGCCGGCCGCCTCGAAGACTCGGCCGATCAACCCTCTCTCGACCGCCTCCATCCACTCCTCGAAGGGAATGCCGCCCGGGTCGATCTTGCCGTCGACCATCACCCTTCGGATCGCATCCAGGAGATCTCCTCCGCCTCCCGCCCCGACCGCCTCTCCGCCCATCTTGAGCTGCTCGGCCTCGATCCTCTCTCCATCCTCCAGGAGCACGGTCCGTTCGATGACGTTCCGCAGCTCGCGAATGTTGCCGGGCCAGGCGTACTCGAGCAGCTTCGCCATCGCCTGGGGGCGGATGCCCCGGAAGCGCCTGCGGAATGCCTTGCTGAAGAAGGAGACGAAGTGCTCCGCCAGCAGGGGGATGTCCTCCCGTCTCTCGCGGAGGGCGGGCATTCGGATCGGCACGACCATCAGACGGTAGTAGAGGTCCTCGCGGAAGCGCCCCTCCCCCACCATCCGCGCCAGATCCTGGTTGGTCGCGGAGAGGATCCGCACGGAAACCTGGATGTCCCGGGTTCCGCCGACCCTCCGGAACGACATGTTCTCCAGCACCTTCAGGACCTTGACCTGGAGGTTCGGGCTCATCTCGCCGATCTCGTCCAGGAACAGGCTGCCTCCGTCGGCGAGCTCCAGGAGTCCCTGCTTCCTCGCGCGGGCGTCCGTGAAGGCCCCCTTCTCATGCCCGAAGAGCTCAGACTCGAGAAGCTCCCGCGGGATCGCCGCGCAGTTGATCTCGAGGAAGGGGCCGTTGGCGAGAGGGCCCATGTCGTGGATGTAGCGGGCGATCACCTGCTTTCCCGTGCCGCTCTCGCCGGTGATCAGCACGCTCGTCGTGTCGCTGGCGGCTACCTTCTCGGCGACGTCATAGACGGCCTGGATCGCCGGCGAGGTCCCGCGCACGAATTCGCGTTCGTAACGCTCCTTCTCGTGCCGGCGCCGCATCGAAAGCTCCCTGAACGCCCGCGCCGACTCCAGAGCCTTGCCGCAGAGCACCTGGACCTGCTCGAGGTTCACCGGTTTGATCAGGAAGTCGTAGGCGCCAGCCTTCATCGCCGCCACGGCGGTCTGCACCTCGCCATAGGCCGTCATGACGATCACGGGCAGCTCCGGCTCCCGCTCGCGCAGGCGCTCGAGGAGGTCGATTCCGGATCCGTCCGGAAGACGGAGATCGAGGAGGACGAGATCGGCGCCGTCGGCGGTCGCCCTCTCCCATCCCTCGGCCAGCGTGCCGGCCGAGCGCACTGCGTACCCTTGCTGCTCCATCGCCCGGGTGAGGAAATGGCGCAACGATTCCTGGTCGTCGATGATCAATACGGAAGCCGACATGCGGATCCTCCCTACGGGATCGGATCGGGCAGCCTGAGCGTCACCCGCGTTCCTCGCCCCTGCTCGGAGGCGATATCGATCTCGCCGCCGTGCTGGCCAACGATTCCGCGGCAGACATACAGGCCAAGACCCGTCCCGGTTGGTTTCGTCGAGTAGAAGGGCTCAAAGATGTGGGCGAGGTGTTCCGGCGGAATCCCAGCGCCCCCGTCCTGTATCCAGAGCAGAGTCGAGGGCCCGCCGCCGGGATCCTTCTCCCAGCCGACCTCGATCCGACCGCCGGGCCGCGACGCCTCGGCGGCATTTACGAGCAAGTTCACCAGGACCTGGAGCAGCCGGTCCACGTCCACGTCGATCTCGGCTTCCCCGTCAGCCGCCCGCCTCGGCTCGACAATAAGGCTGAGGTTGCGCTCGCGGAGGGCCGGCTCGACTGCCTGACGCGCCCGCAGAATCAGGTCCTCGACGCGGATGCGAGTCCTCTGGAGAGGCTGATTCCTGGAGGGCTCGAGCAGATCCCGCACGATCCGATCGAGACGGGCGATTTCGGCCTGCACGAACTTCAGGTCGCCCTGATTCTCCGCGGGAAGCGCTCGCGACAGGAACTCGACGCCGGCTCCGATCGCGGCCAGGGGATTGCGGATCTCGTGCGCGACCGACCCGGCGAAGCGACCCAGGGCGGCCAGCCGGTCGAGTCTGCGGACCTCCGCTTCCATCGTCCGGATCGGACGCAGATCCGAGAAGGTCGCGACGATCCCGCCCTGCGCGCCGTCATCCCCGTTCAGGGGAACCACGGTCACGCTGACCGGGACCTTCTCCCCCTCGGAGGCGATGCCCGCCTCAGCCTGGGTGATCCGTTCGCGCTTGGCCAGGCCCTGCAGACAGTGACGCACGAGAGCGGGCGCGCGGCCTCCAAGGTCCTCCACCTGGCGCCCTAGGACGTCCGCCGCCTTCAGGCCGAGCATCGAGAGCGCCGCCGGATTCGCCGCGTTCACTCTTCCATTCCCGTCTGTGGCGAGCAGTCCATCTCCCATCGCCTCGAGGAGACACTCACGAAACTCCTGTTCCTGCCGGCTGCGGCGGCTCTGCCGAACGCTGTCGAGGAGCGTCGCGGTTTGAAACCCCAGCTCGGCGAGATCGAATGGGTCCTCGCCGGCGCCGGAATCGTGAGCGGGGCGTACCGCCAGGACTCCGATCACGCCGCCCTCTTCATGGGACAGCGCCTCGTCCCGCTCGCCGTTCCTCGCGCCCGAGCGCAGGGGAAGGATGAGGGGAAGGCAAGGCGGCGCCCCGACCGTCCCGCTCCGGGCGGCGCCCCGGACGGTCTCCCCGCCGAGGGCCGATTCCCATGCCGTGCCTCGAAGAAGCTCCTCCGGCCAGGCGACCGCCTCGCAGTGCGGGCCGTCGCCCGAGCGGGCCCTGTATCCCTGAAGCCGGCCGTCGTCGCGCCGCGTGAGCAGGAGCACCTCCGCCAGGGCGTAGGCGTGCCGAAGGTAGAGAGTGACGGTCCTCAGGGTCCGCTCCTCCTCGGGCTGGCGGAGGAGCGTCTCAGTCAGCTCCCGCAGGGCCGCGAGACGCACATCCTCCTCGATCAGCCTGCGCTGCTTCTTCTCCAGAAGCTCCAGGATCGGCCAGAGGACCATCTCGGCGTCCCCGTGGGGCGCGAGCAACGGAACTTCAGGGATGAGCGCCCTCAGATCGTCCAGGCGCGCGCGTAGCGTGGCCCTTGCGGGCCTTTCGACCCGCAGGCGCGAAGTTGCTTTGCCGGGCAAACCGACGCCCTCCGTTGGGTTTCCCCACGGATATCGGCGCTGCGGAACGAGCGGTTGAGGAACTTTGCGCTAGGCGGACAGGTGGGAAAACAGGCCCCGGTTGTCCGTTGCCCATCGGATGAGCCGCGCGACACCATCGGCCGGAGAGACGAGGGGCTCCCATCCGAGCTCCCTGCGGGCCTTCTCGATGCTCGAGATATAGACCTTCTGATCGCTCGGCCTCCAGGGCCCGTAGGCGCACCGGACGGGGCGCCCGAGGTGACCCCTCAGGAGCTCGAGAAGTTCGAGCAACGATAGGGTGTTCCGCGGCCCGCCGCCCAGGTTGTAGACACCGACCTGCGGTCCTCTCTCGATGAAACACTCATAGGCGCGGATCAGATCATCGACCCAGAGGACGTCGCGGACCTGGCGCCCGTCCCCGAAGATCGTCAGCGGCGCGCCGGCCAGCGAGGCCAGAACGAACCATGCGACCCATCCCTGGTCCTCAAGCCCGAATTGCCGCGTGCCATAGATGCACGACATCCGGAAAACACCCACGCGGAGGCCATACAGGTGGCCATAATCCTGCGCGTAGAGGTCCCCCGCCAGCTTCGAGCATCCGTACGGCGTGTGCTCGCAGAGGTCGATTCCGTAGCCTTCGGGTATTCCGCCCTCGTAGTCCCCTGCGAAGAGATAACGGTCCTTCTCCTCTCGCAGCGGAACGCGATTCACATTCGCGCCGTAGACCTTGTTGGTCGAGCAGTAGAGCACCGTCGGCCGCGTCGGGGAGAGCCGCGCCGCCTCGAGGACGCGAAAGGTGCCCAGGGCATTGGAAAGGAAGTCGGTCTCCGGATCGACCGTCGACGTGGTGACGGCCGTCTGCGCGGCGGCGTGCAGTACGGCATCGGCATCCCTCAGGGCGCGATCCATGACGCCCGGTTCGCGGATGTCGGCCCGGATCCTTTCGATGCTCGACATGGAACCGAGGCGGTCCCAGTTGTATTGGGCGTTCGGATCCTCGCGACGCAGGAGACGCCCGCGCGAGAGGTTGTCGACCACGACCACCGCGTGGCCGCGCGCCGCGAAACTCTCCGCGGCGTGCGAACCGATGAAGCCCGCCCCTCCGGTCACGACGATGCGCGCCATTCCAGATCTCCCGCGCCGCCATTACGGCACGACGTCAGACTATCGAGCCGGACGTCGGGTGGCAAGCCGCGCGGCCAGCGAGGACGCGGGGGTTCCGGGGCGAATCGCTGATCGACCGCTCAAGGGCGTTCCCCGTCGATGACGCTCACGCTGAAGGAGTGGGCCGTCCCGGTCTCCTGCTCCGGGACATAGGCATAGCCGAACCGAATCTTGCCGAGGGGGATCTCCACTCCCCCGCTGATCGTCGCCGGCTCGGCGCGCCGATCGCCGCGAACCGCGAGACCGGCCAAGAGAGAGGACCCGGCAGGACCTTCGAGGCGGACCCCAGTCAGAGCCCGGGCCTCGCCGCCTCGCTCGGCGACCAGGCTCAACGCGATCTGTCCCTTCCGGGCCAGCCGCATCGCCCCGCCCAGAGCGACCTCGGCCGGAAGCGGATAGCGATCCTCTTCCCCTTCGCAGTCCGGACCGAGGTTGCGGCCGCAGGCGGCGAGGGTGAAGGGGCCGGTGTCATACTCAAGACCGGCGCCAAGAGCGACGCCGCCGGCGGGCCTGCCGGGCAGATGAAGACGCATCATGTGGAGCGACGCGCCCAGACGGAGACCCGGCGCCACCGGGCGCGCATACCCCAGGCCTCCAACGACCTCGGCCGGGGCGAAGGTCCCGCCCTCGCTCCCGTCCGAGTCATAGGCCGGCATCGCCCCGGCGTGTAGCGCCGAGATTTCCGCAGCGCAGACGCCGCCGAGCATGCCCGCGCTGGCGCCCGCCCACTCCAACTTGAGGCCCCACATCCAGTCCTGATGGGCCATGCCGATCCAGGGGGATCTCTCGCTGGCGAGCCCGGCCGGGTTTGCGCGCAAGGCGCTCGGACCAGCCTCCGCCGCGCAGTGCTGCCCACCCCGCGCGATTTGGGCCGATGTGACGGGTCTTCTGAGCGACTCGAAGGCGAAGATCCCGCCCCCGGCACCGGATGAGCCCACAGAGAGGCATATGCAGACGGCAGCGGAAACCGCAGAGAGGATCGGCTTGCTCGAGGCTCTCAGGTCGGACATGGCCCTGACAAACGCCGCGATATTCGTGCCTGTCGGCGCAATCGGGCATGGAGACCAGCGCAGGGCGTAAAAGAGCTATTACCTGCGCGTTACGCGTTTCTTTGAGGAGGAGGGAAAGGGATCTCTCTCACCGCAAACGGGCGTCGACCTTGCGGATTGCACGGCGCCCTGGCGACCTGCCAGAGACGAGTGTCACTTCTGCGCTTCGTCCGACGCCTGGACGGTCAAGCGGATCCCGTCCTCGAACCCGATCGTGGGCGCGAATCCCAGGAGCTGCCTGGCCAGCGAGACATCGGCCTGCGAGTCGCGAACATCCCCCTCCCGCGGCGGCGCGAACACGGGCTTCGGCTCCCGTCCCATGAGACGCCCTAGATGATCCAGAAGCGCAAGGAGCGAGATTCGCTCTCCGCAGGCCACATTGAGGGCCTGGCCGCCAAGGCGCGGGCCGTCGAGGGCCTTCAGGTTCGCTTCCACCACGTTCGCGACATAGGTGAAGTCGCGCGTCTGGTTCCCGTCCCCGTAGATCGTCGGCGATCGCCCCTCCGCGAGAGCCCGAATGAAGAGCGGGATCACGGCGGCATAGGGCGACTCAGGGTCCTGTCGCGGGCCGAAGACATTGAAGTAACGCAGAGTCACGGTTCCCATCCCATAGAGCTCGGCGTACAGCCGAGCATACTGCTCCGCGACCAGCTTGGAGAGGGCGTACGGCGATCGCGGCGCGGCCGCCATGCTCTCGCGCTTCGGCAGCTCGGGCTGATCGCCATAGACCGAAGAGGACCCCGCGAGGACGAATCGCTCCACACCCGCCCTCCGGCATGCCTCGAGCAGGATGAGGGTTCCATCCGCGTTCACCTGATGAGTGGTCCAGGGATCGCGGACCGACCTCTCGACGGACGGAAGGGCCGCCTGATGGGAGACCGCCACGACACCCTCCACCGCGTCCGAGACCGTGGCGGCGTCCCGGACGTCTCCTTGGATGAAGTCGATCCTGTCCGGATAGCGCGAGAGCAGGGCCTCCACATTCTGTCGCCGCCCGGTCGACAGGTCGTCGAGGATCCGAACCGCACGGCCCCTCGCGGCCAGCCCATCGGCCAGATGGGAGCCTATGAAGCCGGCTCCCCCCGTTACAAGGACCAGTTCCCTCATCATCCTCCCCGTCTCAGAGCCGGAACAGCTTTGGGCTTTCAACGCCCTTCCAGACGTTGCGCGTGTCGACCACCAAGCGGCTCTGCGCAAGGATGCGCCCATAGTCGATCGAGCGGTGATTCGTGATCACGACAGCGCAGTCGTAATCCTCGAGGACCGCGTCGTTCAGCTCGACCGACTCCAGGCGCGCCTCCCCGAACTCGAGCTCAGGGACCCGGGGATCGTGGTAGTCGACATCGCCCCCCATCTCCTTCAGCAAACCTATGACGTCCAGGGCAGGCGACTCGCGCGTGTCGTCGATATCGGCCTTGTAGGCGACGCCGATCACCAGGACGCGGGCGCCATTGACGCTCATGCGTATCGAGTTCAGGGCGCTGACGACCCGGGCGACCACTTCTCGCGGCATCTCCGAGTTCACCTGGCCCGCAAGCTCGATGAAACGCGCCTCGAAGCCGGCCGCTCGAGCTTTCCACGACAGGTAGAAGGGATCGATCGGAATGCAATGGCCCCCGAGCCCCGGTCCAGGATAGAAGGGCATGAAACCGAAGGGCTTCGTGGCCGCAGCATCGATCACTTCCCAGACATCGATCCCCATGCGGTGGCAGAGCAGCGCCATCTCGTTCACCAGCCCGATGTTGACGCTCCGGAAAGTGTTCTCCAGGAGCTTCACCATCTCGGCGACCTTCGGGGAGCTGACCGGCACGACGGTCTCGAGCGTGCACCCATAGAGGAGCGCCGCCAGCCGCGTGCACTCGGGAGTCACTCCGCCCACGACCTTGGGGATGTTGCGCGTTTGGTAGACCGAATTGCCGGGATCGACTCTCTCGGGCGAGAAGGCCAGGTAGAGGTCGGTCCCGACCTTCAGGCCTGACTCCTCGAGAGACGACTGGATCAGCTCCTCCGTTGTGCCGGGGTAGGTCGTGCTTTCCAGGATGATGAGCATCCCCGGATGGAGGTGGCGTCCGATCTGGTCGACCGCGGATACTATGTACGACACATCCGGATCTCGCGTCTTGCGCAAGGGCGTCGGCACGCAGATGTTGACGACATCACAGGCGGCCAGCGCCGACGCATCGGTTGTCGCATCAAGCCTTCCGGACTCGACTAGAGGGGCCAGGTCGTCCCCGGGGACATCCTGCACGTACGAGATGCCGCGCATCACATGCTGAGCCTTCATCGGATCGGCCTCGACACCGGTCACGCGGAATCCCGAGCGCGCAAACTCGACGGCCAGCGGGAGACCCACGTATCCCAGCCCAATCACCCCCAGGTGCGCCGTCCGCTCGCGTATCTTCGTCTCCAGATCCACGATCTCCCCCTTCTTTTCTAGAAGTGATCGGTTGGATGCGGCGGCGCTTGAGCCGGATCCCACTTGGCAGCCCGTCGACCGCCGGGGCGATCCCCTCTTACTCCACGATCCTTCGCGCCCGCCCACCCGTTTGGACGATAGGGCAGCGCGCGACGGCGGGCAATCATCCCCATTTGCCTCGGAATCCCCGGAACCGTATGCTGTTCTTGACAGTTGAAGAAGAACCGGCCGGCCGAAGAGAGTAGGGCGGCTGATGCCGGAGGGGCACGGAGGGAGATCGAATCATGGGACTGAAGCGAACAGGCCTGGTCTTGACCGGATGCGTCTTCCTCGCGGCGCTCTTGATCGGCGTCCTCTTCCTGAACAACGGGATCGCCTCTGGCGGGAGCGTCTACACGCAGCTTCAGGTTCTCACCGAGGTGCTCCGGCTGGTCACCGAGAACTATGTCGAAGAGGCCGACGGGACCGCTCTGGTCAATGGGGCGATCGCCGGCATGCTCGACGAGCTCGATCCCCACTCCACCTACTTGGACCCGGACCGCTACAGGCGCATGCAGGAGCGCAACCGCGGCATGTACTACGGCATCGGCGTCTCCTTCGAGATCGTCGACGGCGATCTCACGGTGGTCTCCGCCATCGATGGCTCCCCCTCCCACAAGCTCGGCATCCGGCCCGGCGACGTCATCGTCAAGATCGACGGCGTCTCGGCCAAGGGTATCAAGCAGGAAGAGGTTTTCGACAAGCTCAGGGGCGAGCGGGGAACGATCGTGCACGTGACGATCCGCCGCCCCGGGGAAGAAGAGCTTCACGAGTTCGACATCGTGCGCGATGAGATCCCCATCTTCAGCGTCCCGTATTCCTTCATGCTGCGACCAGGCGTCGGGTATGTCCGGATGATCCGCTTCTCCGGCACGACCAGCGACGAGCTCGAGGAAGCGCTCCAGAAGCTCGAATCGCAGGGGATGGAGGAGTTGATCCTCGACCTCAGGGGCAACGCGGGCGGTTTCTTGAACGAGGCGATCGAGGTGGCGGACAAGTTCCTGCCCGCCGGCAAGAAGCTGGTCTACACCGTCGGCCGGATTCCTGACTCGAGCGAGGAGTACTATTCGACCGGGCGCGGGAAGCACACGCGCTACCCCCTCGTGCTGCTCATCGATCACTACAGCGCCAGCGCTTCGGAGATCGTCTCAGGGGCCGTTCAGGATTGGGACCGCGGCCTCGTCGTGGGCCAGACGAGCTTCGGCAAGGGCCTGGTCCAGCGGCAGTACCAGCTCAAGAACGGAGGCGCCCTCCTCCTGACCGTCGCCCGCTACTACACTCCCAGCGGTCGCCTGATCCAGCGAGACTACTCTGACAAGGAGCAGTACATGAGAGCCGAGCTCGACGACGGCGCGCCGGAAGCCTCTCCGGATGTCGAGGCGGCCGAGATGCCCGAATTCAAGACCGCGGCCGGCCGGATCGTCTACGGCGGCGGCGGCATCACGCCTGATGTGAAGCTCACCGAACGGTGGCTCTACAGCAGGCTGCAGCGCGCGCTGGACCGCTCCTACTTCGACTTCGCGAACCGCTTCGTGAATGAGAGTCGCTACCGGCCGCCCAGCTTCGATGAGTTCCGCCAGAGTTTCGTGGTCACGGATGAGGTCTTGCGCTCCTATGAGGCCTTTCTCAAGGACCGCGAGGTCAAGTACGAGCCGGACAGCCTCAAGGCGGAGATCGATCAGGTCCGATCAGGGATCAAGCGCGAGATGGCCCGCAATCTCTGGGGAGAGAACGAGCGCTGGCAGATCCTGATCGAGTCGGATCCACAGGTGCTCGCCGCGCTCGACCTTCTGCCTCAGGCCGAGTTGATGGCGCGCAACGAACCGGCCGGCGACTGGCAGACGCGATCGCGCTAGCAGCCCAGGCTTTGGCGCCAGGTTCGGCGATGCCTCGCCGGGAGGCCCCGGAACCGACGTCATCTCCATTCCCCCCGCCGACGGCATGGAGCCGAGGGCCGGCGGCTACGGCATGTTGCCGGCCGTCGTCACCATGATCTCGTTCGACGGACTGGCGTGCCCCCCCTTGTCCCTGACGTAGACTCTGTAGTAGTAGCTCTGGTTCGTCTGGAGCCCCTGATCGATCCACCTGGTGCGCTCGGCCTCGGTGATCGTCGCGATCAGCTGGTCATCTTCTCCGACTCCGGCGCTCGGCGAACGGTAGAGACGGTAGGACTGGAAGTCCCTCTCTTCGCTCGCCGTCCATGACAGACCGATCGTCGTCTGCCCTACCGGATCGGGCGCGCTGAGGGTCACGGCGGCAGGGTAGAGGTCGTCGATGACCGCCGCCACCTCGTTGCTCACCGAGGCTGCGCCGAACGCGTCGACAACCTCTACGACGTAGCGGTAGGTGGCGCCTTCCTCGATCTCGCTGGCATCGGTGTGGGTCGTCGTCGCTGACGACTGGATCGTAATCAGGATCTTTCGGTTGGGGTCGCGCAGCACATCGTTCCGCTCACCTCGGATCAGCCTGTAGGCGGAGAAGTCGGCATCGAAGTTGCGGCTCCATGACAGATGAACCTCGCGCGCAGTGACGCCGAAGGGAGGATCGAGGACGACTCCCGCCGGGGCATCGTTCGCGATCGGCCGGCCCATCACCTCGTTGCTGGGAGTCGAGAAGCCCAGGGGATCGACCACCTCCACGACATAGTAGTAGGTCGACTCAGGCGGGAGCCCCGTGTCGGTAGCGCTCGTCTGCGAGCGCGAGGAGATCTCCTGTAGCAGTCTGCGGGAAGGATCGGTCGCCACGCCCGGGCTCTCCGAGCGATAGACCACATAGCTCGCGAAGGGGAGCCCCTCCGGGGCGCGCGACCAGTGGAGCGTGATCTCGCGCGGACCCGCGCTGGTCGGCGTCTCGAGGACGACGGCGGGAGGATCGGCGTGCACGGTCAGCAAGCGCGGCGCCGCGAGCTCAGGAGCCTCGTTGCCTGCCTCATCAAGGAAGTGTCCCACCATCTCGGCGGCAAGGAACTGATGCGAACTCTCCGCCTCGTACGCCAGGACGAAGACCCCATCCGCCGCCGCCAGATCAGGGGCCGACCCGTCGTCCCGCATGGCCCGCCTCGGTCCGCCCCGCGTGATCTCCACCTCCGCCTGGCCCCCCGTCTCCCCCGCGACGAGTGTGAAGACGACGATCTCTCCAGGCGACCTGCTCTCGCTTCCCGAAAAGCTGAAGTCGCTGATCTCCGCGCGCGTGTCCAGTCGGATAGCGTCGCCGACGATCTCCGACGGATTCCCGTCCGCATCGGTGAAGCGCGCGTAGACCCTCTTGTCCCCATCGCCTTCCTCGAGAGTCCAGGCGAGCCTGGACGCGAACCCGACCGGGGATGATCCGCTCAAGTCCGCGGCCGATCCCAGCGTCACCGCAGCGGTCCCCGAGGGCCCGCGGAGATCCACCAGGACGGAGCGCGCGTTCGTCACGGGCCGCCCATCGGCGATGGCCACGGCATAGAGTCCGGGTGTCGCGAGCGCCTCGCGGGATCGAACCCCCTCCAGCCCGTTGTCCAGAACCGCACTCACGGAGAACCAGGCGCTCGCTCCGTTGGCCAGGCCCTCGACCGCGCATGGACTTGTCCCGGAGGAGTCAGCGAGCTCGATCTCGCCGGAAACCGGATCCTTCCTGTAGACGCGATAGGAGCGCACCCTGCTTGCCACCGAGGAGTCCGGCAACTGCCAGGAGACCGCGACGCGGCGGTTGCCGACCGTCGCCCCGACACCAGTCGGCACGGGCGGCCTCACCCCCCCGGCGTAGGGATCGCGTGGGTTCTGGCCGGCATCGAACGAGTGCTCCTTCGAGCACCCGGCCCCACCCGCAGCGAGGAGCACCACGAATCCCACTATTGCCAGCCTCTTTCTCGCCCTCATCGCTTCACTCCTCCATGCAGCGGCCACCGCAGCGAGAGGCCGATCCCGCTCGGTTCCTCCCCTCCCACAGCCAGCATCGGTCCACCGGCCCCCCATGGGGCGACGCCCGCATAGATCCCCCCGGCAGGCTCCGGGAAGAAGAGAAAGGCGTCGAGGACCGAGAGCGCGTAGACGCCCACGGTCGCGACCAGAAGCACCTGGCGGCGGTCGTATGCCCTGTCGGCCCTTCGCTGCGCGCGCTCCATCTGCCTTCTCTTATCGTCGAGCCAGGTGACGTTCTCCTCAGCTAAGTAGGCATCCCTGGCGGCCCGAAACGACTCCACATGATCCTTGTAGTCCTCGTCCAGCCACCAGAGCCCCCCCACCGCGCCGAGGCTCCCGAGCATGAAGAGGGCGCCCTTGCCCGGCTGCTCAGCGTAACGCTGTCCCCACCCAGGAAGCAGGACGGAGCGCGCCGCGGCCTTCCACCGTTGCTTGGGAACCAGCTCGATCGATAGGTCGCGAACATCGCCGGGCGCGATCTCGATCGTGCGGCGCCAGCGTTCGAACCCGCTGAGCGTAGCGCTCACCCAGTAGGTCCCTTGCAGGCCCCGTTGAAGGTCCCACGGGGTCGTGCCCCGCCATCGATGCGCCCCCGCCAGCGTCACCAGCGCACCGGATGGCTCCGATCGGATCCGGAGCACGCCCAAGGGGGCGAGGAGCGCGGGCGGAACTTGCTGGACTCCGGGCTCCTGTCCCCGGGCCGGCTCCGGCACGGCAAGCGTTGCGAACAGAAGCCCGATGAGCGTCGCGCCCCGGAGCCTCCTGGCGATCCCTGTTCCCGCGAGTCGCATCGATCCTCCTATGGTCCTATCTCGCCCGCCGTCGGGCTCTTCTCACGCCTTGGCCAGCCGAGGGCGTGTCAAGCGTTCCTCAAGAGCGACGACGGCACTGAGCAGAAAGAAGAAGCCCGTCAAGCCGAAATCCAGAAACCTCGTCCCAAAGATGTTCGCGATGAGAAGCGTGAGAATGGCGCCGTGATAGGCCCGTCCAAGGATGAGCCCCCGCCCCCCCCGCTTCTGTATTGCACTGCCCAGTCTCCACGCCCTGAAGAAGATCCACAAGAGGAGGAAGAGCCCAGGGAAACCCATCTGGCCGGCAACCTCAATGTAGAGGTTGTGCGCGTGCTTGTAGTTCCCGGCGGCGATGCCGGTCGCGACCGACAGGTTCCCGTACCCAACGCCGATCAGGGGGTGGTCCACGATGAGATCCGCCGCGTCCCGCCAGATCGAGAGCCGCCCTCCTGATTCGATGTCGATCGCAGTCTGCCTGTCCTCCGACGCTGCAGCCTGCCAGACTTGGGCGACTCTGTCTTGCACGAAGGAGGGAGCCCACAGCGCCCCGCTCAGGACAACCGCGACCAGAATGGCGCCGCCCGCAACGTTCGTGCGAAGCACCTGAGGAACGGCCCCGATCAGAAAGGCGACATACGCGCCCCGGGAGTTGGGCAGGATCATCGCTGCGGCCGGGAGCAGGGCGGCAATGGCTCCGCCCAGCTTCTTCCATGCCTTGTAGGCGGGAAACATGCACAGGGCGAAGACGGCCGCCATCGCCAGGTAGGCGCCCATCTTGTTGATGTCACCAAGCCCCCCGGCCGTGCGCTTGCCCCATCCGTCCCGGATCGTCTCCTGGAGCGGTCCGATGACGGCAAGCGCCCCGCTCAGAAGGAGGACGGCCACCAGACGCCAGAGCGCCCTTCGGTCCCGCACGAGGGGCAGGACCACGAAGAAGACGAGGAAGCCGGAGATGATCCCCCATACGTACTTGAACCTCGCGATGCCTCCAATCCAGCGATCGGCATAGATGAACTCGCCGTAGTACCACGAGAGCATCAGCCAGGCCAGAAAGAGGAAGATCGGGAGGTTGAGCGGGGTCGCGATCAAGACCCGCGTCTCCCCTCGCAGCGCAAGAACCAGTACGGCCAGCAGCGATCCGAGCACAAGGAGATTCGCCGTATTCAGAAACGGCACGGGCGAAACGGGCAACCACTCCCCGAACGGAAGAACCAGGCAGATGACGTACGGGAGCCAGCGGGGACGGGCCATGAAGAGGCCGGCGAGGACGGCCACGGCGGCGATCTTGAAGAGCCTGTGAGTCGCTTGGTCGAGCGCGTAGCCAAGGAAGGCCAGACCGTAGGCGATTCCGATCGCGAAGACGGTCGCCGCGGCTGTGATCGCGACTGTCCGCGTCCGTTCCGCGATCTCCGGCGCAGTCGGCAGCTCGCCGTAGGAACCCCTGGGATCGGAAGCCCGTCGCGACAGCGTCTGAGGCGTCTGCGACATGCGCCTATCTCTCCCCGGCTCCGGCCAGCCCCGCGCGCCTCAAGCTCATACCTCCCTCAAACGGCTCGCGGCGTCTCCTGGCTCTTCCGGCGCCCCCAGCAGAGGGGCCAATCGGGCGCTCAGACGGCCGAGAGTCTTCAGGTCCTCGGGATGAAAGGCCCTGCCTTCCCCAGGTCCGCATCCGAGGATTGCGACGAGCCTGCCTCGCGACACGATGGGAAAGAAGACGCGTAGACGGTGGCGCGACTGGAGTTCCTCGCAGGCCACGTGCAACGGGACCTCCTTCACGGATGCCGCATCGCCTGTGATCACGAGGGGCTGCGCGCGCCCCGAGAGGGCGCGGACGAGGGGATGTGAGCCCGCCAGATTGGAAATTCCTGCGTCTTCGACCGGGAGGAACGCGCGAGCCGCGGAGCGCTCCACCCATAGCGCCAGATGGATCGGTCCGAAGATCGACCGCAGCGCTCTCCGCATCTGCCCCATGAGGGCCGCCGGATCCTTCGCCTCCTGCACCACGCGCTCGAGCCTCTCCCAGGAAGCCTGCTGCGAGAGGGAAGGCGGGTAGAGATGGCGGTCGAGGAACGTCTGCAGGCCAATCCGCAGGCCGGGAAAGACCCAGAGTGCGAGGCCGCCCGCAAGCAGAAGGGCGCTTGCGGCCTCGTACCAGAGGGCTTCCGTCTCTCCCAGCCGGCGCAGCAACTTCGAGATCAGAGCCAGGCCGATGAGAAAAAGACCGAGCGCCGTCACGATGGATGGGGAGGGGACGAGCGGACGGCGTACCGGCAGGCTCAGCTCCTCCCTCCACTTCCTCCCAAGCGCCAGCATCGACATCGCGATCGCAAGAATCAGCCCGGGCAGGAAGAGCGTCACGATCCGAAAAGGCCGCTCGCCATAGAGGAGCATTTCCGCCAGCAGATAGAAGCCTATCAGGTGGACCGGCAGCAAGGCGTAGATGGCGTGGGCGATCCGTCTCCGGCCTTCGAGTCGAGCAGCCTCGAGCGTGCCCTGCAGGTTCCAGAGGGCGATCGCCAATCCGACTAGCGCATAGAGGATCTGGACCCGCCCGAGAGGCCCCAGCACCTTTATGGCCACAGGATGCCCCGAGCCTTCCTGGACGGCGAGCGGAGGAAGCCACACTCCTCCGATCAGCAGGCCGATCGCCGTTAGCCAGAGAAGTGAAGCGAGGGCAGCCTCCGTACCCCGCGCAGCGCCACCCTCCGGGCGGCCGAATCGCGAAGAGAAGGCGACCCAGGTCGGCACGCCGAGAAGCACGCTGCCCCAAGTGAGGCCCAGCAGATAGGGTCTCACGGGCTCCCAACCACGGACGGCCAGGGCGCCCAGGGCGAAGCAGGTCGCTCCCAGACTGATCGATCCGATCGCCAGAGGTCGGTCTCCCGGATGGCGCCCGCCCCTCCTCCGGGCGAGGCAGAGAAGCCAGACCAGCGCGCCTGCCGCGAACCATGGTGCCGAGAGCATCCCGCCGCCCACCGGGGCTCAGGGCCTCCGCAGCCGATCCGCCTCTCGCCGAGCCTGCGCAGCCAGCGGCGATGAAGGATACGTGGCGGCCACTTCCTCAAGGATTTGCAGGGCTCGCTCCGGAGATCCCAGGTGTTCCGCGTGGATACGCGCAGCCTCCATCAGCACCGCGGGGCTCCGCGGGTCGCGCGGGAACATGGCGGGCAGCGAGAGCAGCCGCTCAGCCGCTGCCGTCCACTCCTCCAGAAGGATCAAGACTCCAGCCGTGCTCTCCTCCACCAACCAGAGGACTCCCGCCTCGGGCCTCTCCTTCCGTAGTTCCTCGTACCCCTCGAGCGCGCGCTGGAGCGCGGCACGCGCCGCGCTCTCTTCGCCGACACGGCGATAGTGGGAGGCGATCTCGAAAGGGGCTCGAATCGCGAAGGAGGTCGTCCTGTAGTCGGTCATGAGGGACCGATAGCGCGCGAGCGCCTCGGGCCACCTGCCGGCGTGCGAGAGAATCGCGGCGGCCAGCGCCTCCGCCTCCGCGCATCGCTGCGCATCGGCAGGAAAGGCCTGCTTCACCGACGAGAGGGCGGATAGGGCCTCGTCCGTCCTTCCCAACACCCCCAGGCAGTCGGCCTGACGGATCCTGGCGGCGGCGGCGAGGGGGTCCGTCGGGAATCTCTCCGCTATCTCCGCGAATGTTCTCGCGGCGGCGGCCGGGTTCCGCTCCCCCTCTTGCTGGAGGGTGCCCAGAACAAGCAGAACCCGCGGCTCCATGCTTCCCACCCCAGGCGTCCGTCGGGCGCGTTCCAGATTCTCGGCCGCCTTCGCAAACCTTCCGCGCCGTCCCTCTATGGATCCCAGCTGGACCCAGGCCAGCGCCGAGGCGGCATCTTCGGGGCTCTCCTGCACGATCGTCCGATAGTAGACCTCCGCCCGGTCAAGCTCGGCCGCGGCCTCATCCAACCGCCCCATCTCCCTCAAGAGATCTGCGGCAAGCAGCGGGGCATCCTGCACGGCCCCCACCGGCCGTCCGTCCGGCCGACGGGCGGGCAGGGCCGAGGCCATCTCCTGGTAGAGCCGGACGCACCCATCCAGGTCCCCCCGCGCCCGAAGGACGGACGCCAGTTCCGCGTGAAGCTTGAGCGTCAAATCCAGATCCCAGGGATACCGTTTGCGCGCGCCATCGAGAACGCGAACGACATCCTCGTTCTCGCCGCGCATCTCGTGAACGCGGACCAGTCCTCGCTCGGCGTGGGCCTTTATCCGCCCGATGGCGTGCGCCACCGCCGTGTCCCCGCCCGCGCCACCACCCTTCGAATCGACGACTCTCTGGAAGGCGACGAGAACCCGGCGGGTCTCCTCCTCCGTCGGCGGAGTCGCGACGCTCATCCGCACAGCCGCCTCCATCCGCGAGGCCTCCCAGTAGGCGCGCTCCGCACGATAGAGATCCCCCGCGTCCCGCTCGGAGCATCCGCCCTGCAGCAGCGCGGCAACGACCGCGCCGGCGGCAAGACGGGCCGCCCCTCCCCGGCAGAACCCAGCCACGCTCATTCCCCCCTCTCCGTGACGTAGAGTCGATAGAGGCGCGAACCCGCTCCCACGACATAGAATGCCGCCACCATGTAGAGCGCCGAGGCGCCGACAAGCATCCAGGCGATCATCTCCGGGCTCATGGAGCGCACGACGGAGTCGGCGCGCCGCAGCATGGCCGAGACGGGGATCTGGATCAGGTTTGGGACCAAGACGGCGCCGAAAGTCGCGATGGGCATCCTCACCATGATCGAGAGGCTGCGGCCAATGGCTCTCCCGACGCCCCGCCCCCCGACCAGCAGCACCAGCGGGACATAGAGAAAGAAGGCTTCGAATAGCGAGCCGAGGCCGATCGATCCATACCGGAAGAGCCGCAGCCTGGTCGCGCCGACATCCTGAGATCCCCCGAAGAGCAAAGCGGGCAGGAAGTAGAGGAGCAGGGCGAAGAGAACGATCAAAGGCAGTCTCGCGAGCACCAAGCGTCCGTAGGACTGGCCCGCCCGGCTGTAGGCCCCGCCTGTCGGTTCGGCGGGGTGATCGATCTGCCACGCGATCAGGAAAGCGGCTCCCAGCGTCCAGGAGGCGACCAGGAGGTCGATCGCGAGAGCGAAGTAAGAGAACAGGCTCGGAAGCGCCAGATAGAAAGTCGGGTAGTGAACCACCGGCTCCCCGCCCAGTAGGCGCAGGATCGGCACCATGAGCGGGGACAGGAGCGGTCGATGGAACTGCGTCAGGAGGAGGATCATCCCCGACTGCACGAGCCAGAGGAGCACGAACGGAACCCACTGCCGCCCGCGCCCCAGGCAACGTGTCGTCTCGATCCATGACCAAAGGAGCAGGCTGATCTGGTGCATCCCTGCGAACCGTCCTTTCCCTAGTCCCGAATCAGGCCCGGAAGATCCCGCACGATCTCGGTGACAAACCGGCGATTCCACTGGTCCGCCTCGCCAGGCGAGTCGGTTTCGAGCGTAGAAACCCGGATGAAGATGCCATAAAGACGATTTTGGCGCAGCCCTTGAGTGAACAGACCCCAGCGGTATCCGCGAACATCCTCAGGCGTCCCGGCGACGGGGCGGTACCACAGCGTGGCCACACGCTCTGCCCTCCTCCCCTTGCTCGCCAGGAACTGGGAAGCCCGCATCCCCCCCATCAGCGTTTCGAGATCCAAGGGGGGAAGCTCGCTCGTCCGGTATCCCTGGCTTCGGTAGCAGAGCTGCGGATCGTGCCCTCCGAGTCGGCGGTTCACGAAGTAGATCAGGACCAGCCAGATGGGGACGCCATCGGGCCGGACATAGCGACGGACGAGCAGGTCGTCATGTTCCAGATCCTCCAGAACCATCTCGGCGACTGGGACATCAACCCCTCGCAGGCCGGCGATCTCAAGGGGGAGGGAGGCCAGATTCGATTCAGCGCCTCTCCCCGGCGGCGCCGCGACTCGATAGAGGCCGACCAGTCCCAGCAAGAGGCAGGGGAAGACGAGAGGCGCGAGGCGGCCTAGCATCGCAGGAGTCCCTTCGAGACGACCAGCATGGCGAAAGCGATGAGGAACAGGGCGTACCCTCCCGCCGTGTGGAACGCTCCGGCCGCCTCCTGCGGCCCCGCGATCCCGGCGTAGACGCAGAGGGCGGCGATCCGCACGACGTTCGCCGCGACTGCGATCGGCAGCGCGAGGGCGAAGAGGACCACCCTCCTGACGACTCCGCGGTGGGCCAGATAGGCGAAGAGCGCGCCCAGGGCGAGCAAGGCAACCAGAGAGCGGAGGCCGGAGCAGGCGTTCTCGACCTCGAGCGTTCCCCCGGGGAAGAGGAGATTCACTCCGTCGCGGTGCACGATGACGCCCATCAGCTTGGCGATCGCCACGGCGCCGCGCGCCGCCACGACCTTCAGCTGGTAACTGAGTCCGTGGACGAACCAGGGCATCAGGGGGAGCATGAACAGCAGGAAGGCGAGCGGGAAGAGAAGCCGCCTGAAGGAGGAGACACCGTGAATCTGGAGGGCCGCCCCGGCAAGTGCCAGCACAAGCGACAGGCCCTGGAGGGCCACGACGTCCCCCCGGAGACCCACGATCTGCAGGACGGCGGCCGGCAACAGCAAGGCGATGCCCCGCCAGCCGGCGCGACTCTTCTCTGCGGTCAGCCAGCTCCGCTGGCGCCAGACGAGCCAGGCCGCCACGGGCGGAATCAGGAAACCGTGCGAGTAGTTTGGATTGCGCATCCAGAGATTCCACAAGTCAACCATGGTCGACTGATAGGCGAAGACGATAGCCCCTGCAGCGAGCGCCCAGGCGCCGATCAGCCAGATCCCCGGTCGCCTGAGATTCGCCACAGCGAGAATCGCGCCGCCGTTCTTGCTCTCCACGCTCACCGGCCGCTCCCCCGCCGTCCACTCATGATGAGCGTCGCTCTCCATAGCGGTAGCCGAAGTACCGGTGGTTGTAGTAGTACGGCATCAGCTCTTCGACGTTGTTCATCAGAAGTCCGCGCACGTTGCCCGTGAACTGCTTCTGCAACTCCACTCCGCGCTCGACGAGGTGGCGCGGCGTCGATCTCGCCTTCAGGACAATCAGAACCGCGTCCACGAGTTGCCCGATGATCAGGGCGTCGGGGACCGGCACGTTCGGCGGAGAGTCGACAATCACGAAACCATACCGTCTCGTCAGCTCGGGCAGGAGCCACGACAGGTTCTCATAGGTGAGCAGGTCGTTTCGGGGAGCCAGGTGTCCTCCCAGAGGGAGGACGTGGAGATTCGGCATGGAGGTCTTTTGAAACCACGACTCCTCCAGGCGGTGGACTTCGAGCGCCTTGATCACCCCCGGATTCTCGCCCGAAACGCCGAGGACACGACCTAGAGCGCCTCGCCGGAAGTCCAGATCGACCAGTAGCACGGGCAACCGCGCATCCTCCGCCGCGGCGGCCGCCCCCAGGAGAACGCAGGTCGTCGACTTCCCTTCCCCCCCCCGCGCGCTGGTGATGAGTAGACTCCGCACAAGGCCGTCCGACTCGCTCCTCAGCTCGAGGGCAACCCTTCGCATCTCCTGGAAGGGCGGGGAGTCTTGCAGGTAGGCCCCCAGGCGCGCGGCGTTCCAGACAAAACTCCCCTCCCGCGCGGTCTTGCGCAGGGATTCCACCTGCGGAAGGGTGCCAATCACCCGGAGACCGAGAGATCGCTCCGTTTCTCGCGCGTCCCTGAATGTGAGGTCGTGCCTCTCGACCAGCGCGAGGGCTCCAATCCCGAGCGCAAGACCGACGATCGTCGAGAGGATCGCGACCGCCACGCGGTTCGGCTTGAAGGGCTTCATGGGTCGCGACGCCGGCTCGAGAACGGTCAGGCGTCCGGCGGCCTTCGTCGTCTCGAAAGCCCCGCTGATCTGGCTCGAGGCGATCTGCTGGACGAACGCGTTGTAGAGCGTCCGGTTGGTCTCGACCTCCTGCGTCAGTCTCCGGAGCGTGGTTTCGGTCTGCGATGTGCCGGAGACACGCGCCTGGTAGGAGTCCAGCAGCGCGTCATAGGTCGCGAGCCTGCTGGCCCCGGCGTCCACCCGCGCCTCCGCGATGACCGCGAGAACGGCCTCATCACGCAGTCCGGCGCTCGCCGTCAGCCCCGATTCCGAAAGAAAGGCGCTCGCTGCGGCGCGCAGCTCGTCGGTCTTGCGGCCGATGACGAGAGCAGCCGTCTCTTTCCCCTGCCCGACGCGCGGTCCGGGCGTCAGCGTCGCCTCAGCGTATGCCCGCTCCAGATCCCTGATCTCCTCGAGCAAAGGCGACCAGTCCGAAACGATGCGCTCTCGGAGCGTCGCCGCGGTGGCCGTCGATTTCCCCTCGAGCGCCGTCCTTCGCGCATCGCGGTCCTCCCGCATGCGGTCCAGGGTGGTGGATGCCTCGGAGCGAAGCCTGCGCGCTTCGGCGACGTTGCTCTCATTGATCAGACCGGCATTGACGACGACGGCGGCCATCCCTCGCTGGAACTCCTGCAGTCTCTGCTCCGCCTCGCCGAGTCTCTGCTTGTAGACGACGAGCTGCTCGAGGCTGAAGTCGTGCAGCGATCGCACGCGCTCCAGCTGGGAGGACTTATTCGCCTCGATCACGCCCGTCGTCAGATTCTGCGCGATCTCCCGGGCGCGGTCCGGGTAGTAGTCGGCGACCGTGATGACGACGACGTTCTCTCCGGTGCGACCCCTGGCGGTTCGTATCGTCTCGCGCAACCACTGCGTGAGGCGCAGTTCCTGGAGCGCCTCGATCGTCATGTCCGGATACTGCTTTCTGCTCTTCTCGACCCACTTGCGGAGTCCGGGATCGGTGCGCAGGCCGGATTGATCCGCCACCTTCAACAAGAACTCGTTGCTCTGCATCAGCGATTGCAGCCTCGCAAGCTGCTCCTGCACGCCGCTGACGGGGAGGATCCCCTGAAGCTCCCGACTGACCGGCTGGGGAAACTCGAGCAGGATTGTCGCAGAGGCCCGATACAGGGGGCGCATGATGCTCGGATGGCCGACGACGATGCCCGTCAGAAGTCCAGCGAGCGCCGGGACCAGGAGAACCCACCGGCGTCGCCAGACGATCGCCGCCATTCCCCTGAGATCACGCCCTTCCTTGACGACCGGAGATGTCTCCATGGCGCGCGCCTCCTACTGCGTTGTGAGTACGTCCGAGATGAGGAAGAGATTCAGGATATCCCGTGACAGCCCGAGGACCTCTCGTGTCGCGAGCCATGCGGCACCGCTTCCCCGCCGCCGCTGCGAAGGCACGCCGATGGCGTCTCCGGGCTGCACGATGAAGTCCGACCAGCCGGCCTCCAGGTATCGATCGAGATCGACTTCCGCAACGAAGCTCTTCCCCTGCGCGTCGCGTCCGACAACCCGGACGCGCCCGAGATCGGCCGCCGGCCCGGGCCCCCCGGCAAGGCTGAGCACTTTGACAAGATCCAGCCCGGTTCCGACGGAATAGGCTCCGGGTCTGGCCACCTCGCCAATGACATAGGCAGCCCGGCTAAGCTCTCCCCAGGGGCCGCCAACCGCTGGGACATAGATCACATCGCCCGGCATGAGCGGCGGCAGAGATCCGAAGTCGCCTGATTGGAGCGCGCTCGTCAGGTCAACCGTGAGGACGGTTTGCTGGTCTGCGACCTTCCGGAAGACCTGGACGCGGCCCAGATCGGCAGTGGCGCCCAACCCCCCTGCCGCCCCGAGAGCCTCGATGATCCCCGGTATCTGCTCGAAACTGTATCGCCCGGGAGCCGTCACAGCCCCGGAGACCGTGATGCGGCGGCTGTTGAAAGCCTGCATCTCGACCGTCACCTGCGCGGGTCCGCGCAAGAGATCGGTCAGACGTTCCTCGAGGTGTCTGGCCAGTCCGGCCGGCGAGTAGCCGGCAGCTTGCACGTCGCCTAGCGGCGGGAATGTGATCTCGCCGCCGGCGCGAACGGTCACGGTGCGGCTGAGGTCGGGCCTTTCCCAGACAGAGATCATGAGCACATCCTCAACATCCAGGATGTAGTCGCTCTGGGTTTCTCCCTCTCCCGCGCCGGCGACCGTCGTCGCCAGCAGGCACAGCAACACGAGGATCCTCGCCATCATGCCTTCCTAGCCTCCTTCCCGCCGTCCCTTGCGGGAGCCGCGTAGGGAACGTCCCGCACATCGAGCCCGCTGCCGTTGCTGCGCGGTCTGAGCAGTCTCGGCAAAGCAAGCCTTAGAGCATCGATGTCCAGCCGCCAGTTCCGGTGCTGGCCGTAGTATCGATCGTAGTTTGGAACCTCTTCCCCCGCCCCCCCGACAAGCTGCGCCGGCCCGGTCAGGCCCGGCCGTTGCGCGAAGCACCAGGCGCTCACCCGGGACTGCTTCCATGTGTCGCTCTCGATCAAGTGGCAAGAGGGGCCCACCAGACTCATATCTCCCTTCAGGACCGACCACAGATAGAGGAGTCGATCGACGCGCGCAGCCTCGAACCACCTCCTCAGATGGCGAACCGCGGATCCGCCGCCGGCGGGCTCCTCGAACTCCAGAGCATATGTCACGAAGGGGCGTCCCGGGAGCGAGTGCTTGCGCCGATCGTCGTATCTGCGATCGATGTGGACCCCGGCCGGCGCCAGTCTTCGGTCGCGCGTTCGCCGGTTCATTCCGATCCTGTCTTCTCGCCTGAAAACGACGCGTCCCGGGCCCAGAAGGGCCATGAGGCCGTAAGCGAACGCCGCGGGAGCCGCCAGGATCGCCAGACCGAGGCCGGCAGCGAGCATGTCGAGCAGCCGCTTGCCCGGAGCGCTGTCGGAGGCGGCATGGGGCTCGGCGGGCGCATCATAGGCGACGCGCTCGGGCTCCTGCGGCAACGGTTCCGGTTCCTGCGTGACGTACTCAGGCACCATGCCCATCATCGCCTCGCGAATGGCGTCCGGCGGCGCCTCTCTGGCCAAGTCGATCAGATCCTGAACCCGGCGTTCAACCAGGTCGGGATCGACGTTTTCGAGCTCACACCGCAGGATCTTCGCGTGGCGCGTCGTCCGCGTGGTCTCCTCAGCCGTCAGGATCTCCTCGGAGAGCTTCTCCCCGGGGCGGAGGCCTATGAACTCCACCTGGATGTCGTGATCCGGCCTGAGTCCGCTCAGCCGGATCAGCTGCTTCGCGATATCGAGGATCCTGACCTGCTTTCCCATGTCGAGGATGAAGACGTCCCCCGACTGGCCGAGCAGGATCGCCTGGATCACGAGCTGACTCGCCTCCGGAATGGTCATGAAGTACCGCCGGGCCTCGGGGTGCGTCACTGTGAGCGGCCCCCCGCGGGCCAGCTGTCGCCTGAAGATCGGGAGCACGCTCCCATCCGAGCCGATCACGTTCCCGAATCTCACAGCGACCATCGTCGTCTTGGATCGCGAGGCCATGGCCTGCAAGAGCATCTCGCACGCCCGCTTCGATGCCCCCATCACGCTCGTCGGATGGACTGCCTTGTCGGTCGAGATCAAGGCCAGCGTCTCCACTCCTGACGCCTCCGCCGCGAGGGCTACGTTTCGCGTCCCCAGCAGGTTGTTCAAGATGGCCTCGCGCGGACTGGTCTCTAGGAGGTTCACATGCTTGTGCGCGGCCGCGTGCAGCACGAGGTTCGGCCTCTGGGCCAGCATGAGCGCGCGCATGCCGCTCTCGTCCTTGATGTCTCCCACAACGTGGAGAAGGTCCAGCTTGCGATGTGTCTCCTTGAGCTCGAGACCCAGATAGGTCAGGCTGTTCTCGTTGTGGTCGAGCATCACGATCCGCTCGGGATCGAAGCGCGCGAGCTGCCGGCAGAGCTCCGATCCGATCGACCCTCCTGCACCGGTCACCAGGACAACGCGCCCCTCGATCGCCTGGCGTATCCCAGGCAGGTCGATCTCCACGGGTTCCCGCCCCAGGAGGTCCTCGATGCGGATCTCGCGGACTTGGTCAAGGGCCCCTCTCCCTTCGATGTAATCGGCCAGGGCGGGGACGGTCTGGCAGACAACCCCCTTCTCTATGCACACGCGGGCGACCTCGCCCACCAGCCTCCCCGGGGCGGAGGGGGCCGCGAGGATCACGGCGTCGATCCGTTCCTCCTCGAGGATTCGGGGAAGATCGAACGTGGTGCCCAGCACCTCGATGTTCTCGACCCTGGCGTGGAGCTTGTCGCGGTCGTCGTCCAGGAAGCCGATGGGGCGACCGGCGAAGTTGACGGTCCGCGCGATCTCCCTCGCCACCATCGCCCCCACGTCCCCCGCGCCGACGATGAGAATCCGGCGGTCCTTTCTTGACACCCAGGGCATCGGATACCGGAGGAGCCTCCATGCGACGCGGACACCCATCACAAGGACGGCTGCCATGATCCAGGAGAGGACGATGACGCTTCTCGGCAGGGGTTGCGGCCGGATGAGTTGGTTCACTACGTAAAGGGCCAGGAATGCCAGCGTGAGCGCGTTCGCGATCGAGAGCGCCGTGGGGAGCCCCGCGTACCTCCAGAGGGTCCTGTGGACCTTGAAGAGATCCAGACAGAGGAGGCCGACCAGCACGGCCACGGCGGCTCCGAGCACAAGGCCGCCCTGGAACTGCTCCGGGATCCTCCCATCGAATCTGAGGAGGAGCGCGAGGTAGACGGAGGCGATAAGCAACACCCCGTCCATCAGATGAAGCAGGATGAGCCGGACAGGCTTGGGCACTCTCGTTCCTCCTTGGTCGCCTCTTCCGCGGCGCCTCCAGCGCCGCCCGCGCCGCCAATGCCGCGGACCGCCACGGGGCCCACAACACGGGATTATCGGCGCAATCGCTTGCCGGGTCGAGCAATGGTGAGTTCCCGCCTGGCGCTTCGCCCGGAGAGCCGATCGACCCGATACTGGCCCCTGCGGGAGGCCGGCGGACCAGACGAGCCTTCCCTGGGCAAGCTGCTCGCCAAGAGCCCGCTCTCCATGGGCGCGACCCGGTTCACGGCGGCGTTGACACGGCCCGGCGGCACGGCGATTCTGGCCTCGCCCAGGGGCCATCGAGGCCCAAAGGAGGCGGAATGAACGAGAGCTTATCGACCCCCGGCGACTCCGGGGCGCGGTCGTCCACTCCAATCCACCCCGACTCCGGCCCAGGCCCCCTCACCAGGTTCTTCCGGGCCCTCGGTCTCTCGCCCGGGGCCTACGGGCTGCCTTACCGCAGAAGCGACTGGCTCGTCCCGTTGCTCATCGTGCTCGTCCTCCACCTGGCCAGCGGCCTCGTCTTGCGGGACCTATTCGTCCAGGCGCAGATCGAGCAAGTTCGAACGATGCTCGAGTCGAATCAGCGCCTCTCCGCCGAACAGAAAGAGGAAGCAATCGAGCAAATGACGGGGGGGGCTGCGGCCGACCGGATGGGCTGGGGAGCAGTCGCGGGGTCAGTCGTCATGCCGGTGATCGGAGCTCTTCTCGGCGCTGCCATCCTGCTCTTGATCCTGAACTTCGGCGCCGGAGGAAGCGTCCGTTACGGACCTCTCTGGTTTCTGATGACTCTCTCTCTCGCTCCCACAGCGATCCACACGGTTCTCTTCACGATCCTATCCCTCTCCCGCGGCAGCGTGGATGTGGCCTTCGGCCCGGCCGCCTTGTTGCCCACCGATGCCGGATGGATCAGGACCTTCCTGCAGACCTTCGACTTCTTCGGGTTCTTCTGGGTGTTCGCGACACAGTATGTCGGCGTGCCGGTCGTCACCGGAATGCGCCCCCAGAAGGCCCGAACGGGTCTTGTGATCCTCTGGGTCGCCTACATCCTCTTCGCACTCCTGGGGGCTTTCGCCTCCGGATGCGCGATGACGATGGGAGGCGGCGGCGCGTGATCGATTCCGAGAGGACCGCGGGGCCTCAGGCGTGCTTCTGGATCAGATGGAGCAGGTCCTCGTGGAGAGCGCTTCGCTCCGCCTCGTCCAAGGCCAGGAGGGTGATCTGACTCAAGGAGCAACCCTCCAGCAGCTCATCGATCAGGACCGAGAGGGCGGCCTGGACCGTCTCTCGCCTCGTCCCCTTTGCGGCTCCGTGGAGCGAGTGGATGAGGAGCTGCTTCCAGTGACGGACGGCCGCGACCTCCAGCGACCGGCTCATCGCCTTCGCCGCGGCGGCCGCATCGACGCGGAGGTCCTGTCCCATGACGGCCGCGTGGACGACGCCGGCCAAGGGGAGCGTTCCGGCCCCCGTCACAGTGACCTCCCCCATCGGAATGGGGCCCTGGCGGACCGCGGCAAGCTCGATCTCCTCCCCGCCAGCCTGCTTCAGAGCCAGGGCCGGACCGGCGGCCATCCAGAGGTAGTCGTTCGTGGGGAGGACCAGCCCCTGGGCCTCGGGCCATGGCTTGGAGGCCAGCTGAATCTCAATCCGCGTCTGGACCAAGTGGAATGACAAGTCGCAACCCCTCCACAGATGCCAACGAAGGCCTGACGACCGGGATCCACCCGCTTCTCGGCGCGCTGCTTGCGGGCGTCCTCGCCCTCATCATCTGGTCGCTCTACCGCGCGATCGGGATGCTCATCCCGATCGTGGCCGCCGCGACTCTGCTGTGGCCGCAGCGCCGACAGGCTTGGGCGCGCGCCCTGCTCTGGCTCCTCGCGCTCCTGGCCGTGATCTGGATTCTCCACAAGGCCCGCATGGTTGTCTATCCCCTACTCGCCGGACTCTTGATCGCCTACTGGCTCGATCCGATCGTAGATCGACTGGAGCGCCGCCGCGTCAAGCGGAGCCTCGGCTCGCTGATCGCCCTGCTCCCGGCCATGGTCGTGGGGCTCCTCTTCGTCGTCTTCGCGCTTCCCCTTCTGATCGAGCAGCTCGGTCTCCTGATCGCGGCCATTCCTCGCATCTACGACTCGCTCTACGAGAGGCTCCGGCCCTGGGTCGAGACGGTGATCCCCTCTCAGGGAGCCGCGAGGTGGAAGGAGCTCCTGGTTCCGGCGGGGGCTCACATCGAGACGATCCTGCGCGGACTGTGGGGCGGAGCTTCCGGTCTGGGTCGGGGTATCGGCGCGTTCGTCGGATTCCTCGGCATGCTTGTCCTCGCGCCGATTCTGACCTACTACCTCCTGGTCGACTTCGACCGGATCCGGATCTGGCTCCCCTCGCTCCTTCCCGAGCAGAGACGGGCCTGGGCTTCGGAGGTCATGACCCTCTTCGAGCAGACGGTCAGCTCCTACTTCAGGGGACAGGTCCTCGTGGCGTTCTGCATCACGCTCCTGCTCACCGCCGGCTTCCTCCTCATCCGCCTCCCGTACGCGGTGGTCCTCGGAGCGCTTGCCGGTCTCTTGAACCTCGTCCCGGTCATCGGATTCTGGACGAGCGCCGTCCTGTGCGCCGCCGCCGCCATCCTGAGCGGCGAGCCGGGCCCAATGCTCTTCCGACTGGCGATCGTTCTCTCCCTCGGGCAGGTGCTCGAGGCTCAGGTGCTGACCCCCCGGATCGTGGGTCGCGCCGTCGGCCTCAATCCCGTGATCATCTTGCTCTCGGTCCTGGTCTGCGGAGCGCTCCTCGGCCCCGTGGGACTGATTCTCGCGGTGCCCGCGGCCGCCTTCGCGCGGGGTATGCTGCGGCGCCGCGCCGCGCGCAACAGCGCGCGATCCGACTCGCCGCAGTCGCCGCCTGCTAGGTTGGAATCGCCTCCTCGTCCGTCGCCCGGCGCTCCATGACTCGGATCCACCCCTGCTCCATCTTGAGCCGCAGGGGCGCCGGCGCGAGACCTGACACGACCGCCCCAGCCGGTCCCAGCAGGGGAATGACGCGCGTCTCGCGCATCAGCTTTCCCTCGGGAGGCAGATAGGCCACGAGGAAGGAGGCGATCGCCGCGGAAAGGAAGAGTCCCCGAGCGAGCCCGAGAAGGCCGCCCAACCACCGATCCCCCGCGCCCCTGTCCTTGCCCCCCTGACCCCCCGCGGCCGCCCCGAGGAGTCGGAGCAGTGCGAAGGCCAGAAGCCCCACAAGCACCCCCGTCACGATCACGACCCCGGGGACACGCTGGATCGTCGCCGGAAGGCGGCTCAGCACCGGATGCGCCAGGTGCACTCCGAGAAGGACGCCCCCCAGCCAGGCGGCCAGGGAAAAGAGCGATTCGACGAAGCCGTTGCGAAAGCCCGCGACGAGGCTCAGCACGACAAGGATGACGAGACCCAGATCGGTGACCCCTACCATGGACCACTCCTCCGCCGTGAGGCGCGCGGCGTGGGCCGAATGTAGACCCCCGTCTCGCCCGACACAAGATCAGAGACTCATGGAAACGGCCCGACGGGCCGGAAGGCTTGCAAGCGCGGCCACCAAGCAGGAAGGCCGGGCGATCGCGCCCGGCCTTCCTCTCGATCCGCGGCAGATGCCCTTCGCTATACGAAGAGCGCCGCCAGAACCAGAGTGACAGTGGACAGGAGCTTGATCACGACGTGAAGGGACGGGCCGGCCGTGTCCTTGAGCGGGTCGCCAACCGTGTCGCCGACGACCGCCGCCCGGTGGGCCTCCGACTTCTTCCCGTGGACATGGCCGGCATCGTCGGCGAGATGCCCCGCCTCGATCATCTTCTTGGCGTTGTCCCAGGCGCCTCCGCCGTTGTTGAACACCGTCGCGAGGACGATCCCGGCCATGGTTCCGCACATCAACAGGGCGGCCACAGCCTCAGCGCGGAGGACAAGCCCCACAATGACAGGGCTGGCCACCGCGACGATCCCCGGCAGGACCATCGCCTTGAGAGAGCCCCGAGCCGTGATGTCGACGCACTTGCCGTACTCGGCCTTGCCGGTTCCTTCGAGCAACCCGGGGATCTCGCGAAACTGCCTCCGTACCTCCTCGATCACCTTCTCCGCGACCTTGCTTACCGCCCGGATCGCCAGGGCGCTGAAGAAGAAGATCAGCATGATCCCCACGAGCGCCCCGGAGAAGACCTCCACTTTGCCGAGGTCGACGTGTGCGAGCTGCGGCAACCCGGCCTCCTTCTGCACCAGTCTGACCTTGTCGATGTAGGCGCTGAAGAGCAGGAAGGCGGCGAGGGCCGCCGAACCGATCGCGTACCCTTTCGTGAGAGCCTTGGTCGTGTTCCCCGCAGCGTCGAGAGCGTCGGTTCCCCGCCGGACATCCGGCGAGGCGTTCGACATCTCGGCGATGCCCCCCGCGTTGTCCACGATCGGGCCGAAGGTGTCCATCGCCAGAATGTAGGCGCAGGTCATCAGCATCCCCATCGTCGCAACGGCCGTGCCGAAGATTCCCGCCGTCGACTGCGCGACCCCGAGGGCGTCGGCAGCCTCGCGACCGCAGGCGTACGAGCCCATGATGGCGGCGACGATCACGAGAACCGGCATCGCCGTATTCTCCAGCCCTACGGCGAGGCCCGTGATGATGTTAGGGCCGACCCCTCGCAGCGACGCCTGCCCGATGCTCCGGACCGGACGCCAGCGCCCTTCGGTGTAGTACATCGTGATGAGAACGAACGCCACGCTCGTCGCAAGGCCGATCAGGCCGGCCAGGAAGAACCAGTTGCTTCCAAGCAGCTCGCGTACGATCCAGTAGAGCCCCGCGATGGAGAGAACGACGGAGATCATGTAGCCGCGGAAGAGGGGCGTCATCGGCGCCTCCTTGCCACGGTGCTCGGTCAGGAGGATGCCGACCGCGCTGGCGATCAACCCGGCGGCGCGCACCACGAGGGGGAAGAAGATCCATTCGGGACGGCCGGTCACGACCGCAAGGCCCACTCCCAGGATCATGGCGCCGATGTTCTCAGCCACCGTCGATTCGAACAGGTCGGCGCCTCGGCCTGCGCAATCGCCCACGTTATCGCCGACCAGGTCGGCGACAACCCCTGCGTTGCGCGGGTCGTCCTCCGGGATCCCCGCCTCGACCTTCCCTACCAGATCGGCTCCCACATCGGCCGCCTTGGTGTAGATTCCCCCTCCAAGCTGCGCGAAGAGCGCCACGAAGCTCGCGCCGAACCCCATCCCGACAACCAGGAAGGGAGCGTGCGCGTATCCTTGGGGATTCATGCCGCCGTAGGCCAGCACCATGAGGTAGACAGACATCAGCGATAGGCCGACGACCAGAAGGCCGCTGACCGCCCCGCCCCTCAGGGCGACCTTCAAGGCGGGTCCGAGTCCGCCCCTGGCGGCGTTCGCGACACGGCTGTTGCTCTTGACCGCTACCCACATCCCGATCACGCCGCTGATCATGCTCGCCGCGGCCCCCACGAGAAAAGCGAGCCCCGTGCGCCACCCAAGATCCCAGCCGACGACTCCCGTCTCCGACGTCTTCTCGAAGAAGGTCACGAGAAGCGTCACGGTGATCGCCGCCAGGATGGTGAGCGCCACGATCGTGCTGTACTGCCTGGTCAGGAACGCGGTGGCTCCCTCCTGGATCGACCGGGCGACCGCGCGCATCTCCGGGGGGCCCTCGTCGAGCCTGAGGACGCGCCAGATCAGGTAGGCCGCCAGGACCAGACTGCAGAGGCCCGAGACCGGGACCAACCACACCAAGCTCATGCAGGTATCCCCCTATCACGTGAACCGCTCTCCCATCCCTGGAAGAGCGGCGTTGTCTGCCAGTGTCGAGAAGGCACGCTAGCGCGCCTAGTTCAGCGAGAAGCGCATCGGGATCTGGACCCAGACGGCGACCGGCTTGTGCTGCTGGAGGGCGGGCTTGAAGACCGCCTTCCTCGCCGCGGCAACGGCAGCATCATTGAGCATGGGGACGCCATCGGTCACGAAGGCGTCCGCCACCTTGCCGTCCTTTCCCACGAGCGCTCGCACCATCACGGTTCCTTCGACCTCGGCCTGGCGCGCCATATCCGGATAGATGGGAGGAGGGATCTGGATCAGCACGGGCATCTCTTCGACCGCCACGAACTCGTCAGGTGAGGGGTTGTCGCTGGTCACCGCGTCCGGGATCACAACCAAGGAGTCGCCCCCCGCGCCGTCGAGGGAGGAGAGGGTCGTGGGCACGAATGCCTCCGCTAGCTGCTCCTGCGTGGCAATCGTGGAGGTGGTCGCCTGGAAGTCCGGCACAGGCTCCGGAACGCCCAGAGAGGGCGGCGCGATCTGCTGGGCGATGGCCACCTGAGCGCTCGCCGCCGTCTCCTGCGCGAGGGACGGGGGAACACCGAGCTCCCTGTAGCTCACGATCTGAACCTCACGGGGACGCTCGACTTCCTTCTCCATGCTCCGCGCGACCAGCCAGGCGCCGAAAATGAGCAGATGAACTGCGGAAGCGACGCCGATCGACCAGTAGAGGAAGCGCTGGTAGCGCCGCCGCAGCGGATGCATCTCCCCTACGACGGGGAGGCGCTCGGCGAAAGAGAAGTCGAGCGGGCTGGCCGCACTCTTTTGGGTTGTCATCACAGGGCCTCCAGCTGCCGGGCTTCCTCTTCCGTCATGGGTATGAGGCTGAAGCGGGACATCTCGGCGATCTCCAGCTCATCCATGATGTCGACCATCGTCTCGTACTTGGCCAGGCGATCGAGCTTCACGAGGACGATCAGCTCAGGATTCAGGCGCACATTGTCGGTGAAGAGCTGACCCAGGTCCGGCAGCCTGGTCGAGATCATTGGGCCGGTCGCGAGCTTGTAGAAGTAGCGGAGGTCTTTCCCCACGAAGAGGGTCAGAACGTTCGACTCCGGAACTTCCACCTTCGCCCCGGCGGGGGGCAGGTTCACCTCCATGGCCTGCGGCTTGCGAAAGACGGTCGTCACCATGAAGAAGATCAAGAGCAGGAACGCGATGTCGACCATGGGCGTCATGTCGATCCGAATGGCGACACGGCGCTTGGGCCGCCGCAGCCCGCTCTGCTTCGCGCCTCTACTGCTTTCGGCAACGTCGCCGCCCACGGCCTATTTCCCCCTCTCTTCTGGCGTCCTCAGATCTGTCATCAGATTGAACCGATAGGAATTCGTATTCTGCAAAGCGTCCATGATGTCAGCCACGTACCCGTACTCCGATTGCTTGTCCCCCTTGACGATGATGCGCGCTCCGGGACGCCGGCTCCGCATGGTGACGATCGCCTGCTGCAGCTCCTCGCGAGGAACCGCGGCCGCGGCCCCCGACTCATCGCCGATGAAGATCCTTCCCGCCTTGTTGACCGTGATCACGATGATCCCGGTCTCGGGCGTCTTCAGATTCGACGTGGAGGCCGGCAGATCGACAGCAACTTCCTCCGGCGGCTTGAACTGCGTCGTCGCCATGAAGAAGATCAAGAGCAGGAACGCGATGTCGACCATGGGCGTCATGTCGATGCGGATCGAGACCCTTTTCTTAGGGCTTGCCACGAGTCTGCCCCTTGTCATGCATCAAGAGCTGAACGACCTCGTACGTCGTCTCATCCATCAGGTAGTTGAAAGAGTCGACCCGATTCGTGAAGTAGTTGTAGCCAACGATCCCGACAATCGCCAGACCGAGACCGCCGGCAGTGTTGATGAGCGCTTCGGAAATCCCGATGGCAAGCTGGATGGCGTCCGGCGCCCCCGCGTGCCCCATGGCCTTGAAGGAGCGAATCATGCCAACCGTCGTGCCGAGCAACCCGATCATCGTCGCAATCGAGGCGATGGTGGAAAGGGCGATCAGGTTCCGTTCGAGAAGCGGGGTCTCGAGCGCGTTCGCTTCCTCGATCGCTCGCTTCGTCTCCTCGATGATCTCGTCCTTCGGGAGGTCGGACCCCTGGAGCATGTCGTAGCGTTCCAGCCCGGCGCCCACGACATTCGCCAGGCAGCCTCCCTGCTTCTTGCAGACGGTGATCGCATCGGGGATGGCTCGCCCATCGAGGCTCTTGCGGAGCGCGCGGGTGAAGTGAGCTACGTCTCCGCGACCCTGCGCCCGCTTCAGCGTGATCATCCTCTCGATGATGAATGTAACACAGATGATTGAGATGGTCATCAGAAGCGGAACGATCGGACCTCCAAGCTTGATGAATTCGGGAAGCATGTACTGGTAGATCGCCCAGGAGACCAGCGCAGCCCCCACAAGGATCGGGACGAACACATAACCTTTCATTTCAGTCCTCCGTTGACACTCCCTACGACTGATCGCTCCGGTTGACCCCCGCGAGCGCTTCCTCCACACTGTCGAACGTCTCGAATACGAAGTTGAGCTTCGTGATCAGGAACAGATTCTTGATCCGCTTGCCGATGCGCGAAAGCCGCAGATACCCCTGGCGATTGCGGCAGCTCGTGTGCAGGGCTACCAGGGTTCCCAGGCCAGCGCTATTGATGTAGGACACGCGCCCGAGATCCACGACCACCTTGGGCACGCCCTCGGCGATCACGCCCTGGATCGCGCGCTCCAGCTCACGCGTCTCTTCGCCGCCGCTCAAATCCTTGTGCGGCGCAAGCACATTGACATCGCCCCTCTTGTCCTTCTCTAAGCTCATCGGTTCCCCCTACGGTCACACACACATCGCCCCACTACTTTCCGGCCGATCCCTTCTTGGCCCCCTGCAGGGCGTCCAGGGCCGCCTTGGCCGACACGTGGGCCGGATTGATCGCCAACGCCTTCTGCAACGCCGCCACGGCTTGGTCGGTCGACCCTTGCAGTGCCCGAGCCTGTCCCAGCATCGCCCAGCCGTCGGCGCTGTTGGGATCGACGGTGGTGGCCTCATCCAGCACGGAGGCGGCCTGACCGTAATCCCGCCGCTTAATGTAGCAGAAACCAAGTCCCCGAAGGGCCATGGCGTTTTGCGGGTCCCTTTCCCGGATCGCCTTGTACTCGAGCACCGCCGCGCCCAGGGAGTCGGCCCCCACTAGGGCGTTGGCCAGGTAGTTGCGCGCGGGGACATAGTCCGGAGCCAGCGCGACCGCCGCCCGGAGGGTCCGGATCGCATCGGCGCTCCTCTTGGCCTGCATGTAGGCGATGCCGAGGTTCACCTGAGCTCCCGCGTTACCCGGCGCGAGACCCACCGACTTCTCGAAGAGCGCGATGGCCGAGTCCGGCTTCCCCTGCGTCAGATTGAGCAGCCCCAGCGCGAAGAAGGCGTCGGCCTGCGTCGAGTCCATCTCGAGGGCGCGCAGGAGGCTGCCCCTGGCGGCTTCGAACTCCTTGGCGTCCAGCCGGATCTGACCCATCCGAACATGATCCGCTGCCTCGAACTTTGTCGAGTCCGTGACGGATCCGTAGAGGCGGCCGGCGCGTTTCCTGTCCTGGTTGATGAACTCGCTGCGGGCGAGCTGGACGCGGATGTCCGCATTGAGGCTGTCGATCACGAAGGCCTGCCGGGCCGCGTCGAGCGCCTGTCGGTTTCGCTTCGTCTTCAAGCACGCCTCCGACAGCCCGAGGAACCCCTCCCAGTCGTCTGGCCTCAATCCCGTGAAGGCCAGATAGGCGGTGGCCGCCTCCTCATTCCGGTTGGCAAGCGCATAGAGGCCGCCCATGTCCTTGACGGCGGGGGCATAGGTCGAGTCCATCCGGACGGCCTGCCTGTACTGCTCCAGGGCGTCGTTGTAGCGCTGCTCCCGTTGATAGAGGACTCCCAGCCGGTGGTGGACCGGCGCCGTCACCGTAAGTCCAGGCGTGGCGAGCGCCTTCTCGTAGGCGTCGATCGCCAGTGTCGGCGCCCCCCGCTTGGTGTAGATCTCCGCAACGAGCGTCCCGTAGTCGGGATCGTTCGGGTTGATGGCGAGGGCCGCCAGGGCGTTCTTCTCCGCTCCCGGCAGATCGCCCTGCGCGTACTGGACGAGCGCCATGCCGTGGCGATAGAGATCCTCTCTCTCCTTCAATCCCCTCTTCCTGGCACCGTCCTCGAGGAACTTGGCGGCCTCGTCATACTTCCCGTCCTCGATGGCGATGCGGGCCATTCCATACTGAGCCTCCCAGAGCCCCTTCTTCTCGACGAGCGCCTGCTCGAACTCCTGCTTGGCTTCGGCGAAGCGCTGCAGCCGGATCAAGACGAAGCCGAGTCCCGCATGGGCTTCCGGGAACTCCGGATTGCCGGTCTCTTGGTTTTTCTCTGTTATCGCCTGCCGGTAGAGGGGCTCGGCCTCCACGAAGGCAGCCTGAAGGTGAAGGATGTCGGCCAGGCCGAGGTGGGCACGGTGGATCTGATGCTCGTTGGCGATGGCCTCGTTGAAGTGAGCCTTCGCATCGTCGAGCCTCCCCTCCTCCACCGCCTTGACACCCAGGCGGACCGGATCGTCCTCATACCGATACCCCTTCTTCCCGGCATGGGCAGCGAGGGCCAGGGCCCCCATGAGGAGGAGGGTCATCGCGAGCGCGAGCCACGAGGGCGCGCCGCCGCGCCTATTGAGTTCCATTCCCGGCATGCAGACTCCCTTTCTTCCTGTCTTCCATCTCCTCAACCGATCTTCCCGACCGGTCGGCTCGTCAGTTGTATCTCTCGCGGCATGTCCCTCGCCGGCAAGAACCCCTCCCGCGCAACAAGTCTCTGTCCCCTCCCGCTGAAGAGGAAGGAGACGAAGCCGGAAACCGCCGCGCCGCAGTCCGGTCGACAGGCAATGTAGAGGTAATGAAACAACGGGTAGTCGCCGGCCGCAAGCGCCATGTCGCTCGGCATCGCGCCGGGACGGGCTTCGCCCGCGAGGCGGACGGCCTTGAGCCCTCGAGGCCTGCTCTCCGAGGAGACGGCCAGCGTGCTTGCGATGCCCATGGCGCACGCATCCCGCCCAACCGCGGCGGCAACCGAGGCATCATCCTCGCACCAGAAGACGCTCGCTCCAGCGGTGTCAGGCAAACCGATCTGCCCGACGAGCGCGGTCCACAGCCCGAGATTGGGGTCTGGCGCGTAGATATGCGGCCGCCCGTCCGCGTAGGCGCAAAACGCGGCGGACACGAACCGTTCAGGCAGGGTCCCGCCGGCGAGGAGCGCGCGCAGCTCGTCAACATGCAAGGAGTCGATGGTCGCAGACTCCGGAACGAGGATCGCGATCCCGCCGAGGGCGATCGGGAAGCTCCATGTCGTGTCGACGACCGAGCGCACCACGGCCTCCTCGTCGTCGGTCGGAAGCCGCCCGAGGAATGCGACATCGGCCCGCAGGTTCAGCAGATCCTCGAGCGCATGCCTTGTGCCCCCTCGATTGAGCCGGAAGGCGACCTCCGGATATAGCCGCCGGTACTCCTCGGCGAGCCGTGGGATGAGCGAGGGCGCCAGATCGAGCCCGGTGAGCGTGAGGATCTTCTCGGTCTTCTCCGCCCGCGGCAAGACGCGGGTCTCCGGCCAGAGGCCCGGAATGGCGCGCGCCAGCACCAGGACAACCAGGACGGCGACATAGAGCATCCACCGCCTGCGCAGAAGATTCCCGGGGAATCCGCCGTCATCTCCGGCCGCCGGCCGCGCGGCCATGGGCTGCCTGGGCATGTCGCTTCCCTTCCCGAGGCTAGCGCCTGCCTATCGTGACCCCGAGGAAAGGCAGCACGTCGCCATGCGCTGCCCTCGCACCGACGCCGATGTGCAGCCGCTGCGTATAGAAGGGCGAGACGCGCAACCCGGCGGCCGCGTAGGCGCCCGGGTCATCCTCGCCCCCGCTCTCGGTGAGCACGGAATAGCCGGCCCCGAGGTCCAGTCCCAGCCGCCGATGCACAAGGGGCCGCGAGAGAAGGAGGCCAACCTCCTTGTTGGAGGACTTCTCGCGGGAGTCGAGACCCCAGCCGAGGGAGAGGCCGACATCGGTTCCCGCGGGGTTCCAGAGAACGTGCTGCAGCTCGAGGTTGGTCAAGTCCAGATCCTCCCCGACGTCACGCCGCACCGCGAAGCCTGTCCTCGCCGGGAACGTCCCCTTGGGGTCATATGCTTCCGCCCGGCGCGCCTCGTAGAGCGCCTGGGCCGTTCTCTCCCGCTCGGCGCGGGTCCGCTCCAGCTTCGCAAGCGCCTCATCGCTCTGCTCCCGAAGCGACTCGATCTCCTCTTCGCGAGTTCTCAGCTCCGTTTCATACTTAACAACCTGGGTGACGGCCTCCTGGGTCCGTTCCTTCATCGCCAGGACGTTTTCGGAGAGCGGGAAGATCTGGGCCCCGAGGGCCTGGCTGCGGACGAGCCCTGACTCGAACTCGTCACGGAGCCGCATAAGGTCCACGTAGGACTTGACGCTGTCGGCGAGCATCCCCTGGAGGTTGACAGAGGCCGCCGCGACAACCGAGTCGGCCTGCTGCAGGAGACGGACCCCCTCCGCCTCCGCGGCGGACCGCTCGACTTCCTTGCGCTGCGCGACAGCTTCCCCCCTGGTGCTCATGAAGATGCGACCCGCGACCGCGAACAGAAGCACGATGATCGCGAGGTCGAGGAGATGCCAGAGATGCTTCTTCCGGAGCTTGAGTTCGGGCTTGGGGAGTTCGTCGAGTGGCATGTTCCCTTCCTCCCTCACCGCTTCGGCAGGTCGTCTCGATTGGGGAAGTCCCCCGAACCGGTGACGAGCGCGCTGTTCTTCCTGTAAGCATCCGGCCGGAGAATCCGATCGGCGAGGTCCTTGTCTGTTGAGATCTCCGTCTCGAGCCGGGCAGTCTCATCGCCTCTTTCTGCGATCAAGGTCCTGAGCGAATCGACTCGGGCCTGCAAAACCGACAGCCGATCCGAAAAGACGCCCATCTTGCCTTGCGCCTCCGAGAAGACCGCGCGGAGCGACTCGGCCTGGGCTTCGAGCATCCGGATCTCCGTCCGCTCCTGGCCCTCGAGCACCCGAAGGCTGTCAAGGAGATCGCCCATCTGAGCGAAACGCACTTGGAAGGTGTCTCCGACCGCCCGCAGCAGCGATATCCGCACTCCCATCTTGCGGGCCGCCGCGAGCGAGCTTGTGCGCGTCACTTCGATTCCCTGACGATGCTCGGCGATCTTGGCATCGATCTGCTTGGCCATGGGATCGATCTTCCTGGCCTCGAACCACCACATCGCGATGAGCGGAACCACCAGGAACCAGCTCCGGGCGAAGATCGCCTTGAAGATCGGGTTGCCTGGCTTCTCGTCTCCCCACAGATCTTCGCTACCCCTGGAAAAGCGCGATGGCATCGCTCTGATCCTCCATGGGCCGCGCCTTCCGGCGTGCTCTCTCTAATGCTGGTCTACGGCAGTCGGGCCAGGGAAGAGCCCCGACCCGACCCGGCACCTTGGCGCCTGCGCTGAGCAGACGCCAAACCCGCGGGCCGGGGGTCGGTCCGGCGCGGGGAAGGGAGACTTCTGACTCTCGTGCGGTCTGCTTCTCATTGAGGCGCAGGTCTCTGAGGGAAGACGCGACTGGCTGGCTAACCGCCTTCTCTCCCAAAGCAGTCCCGGCGGTCCGAGATCCCGCTTCCGCACCCATTACACCCCCCTCCCGGCACCATCAGTCTCACGGTCCGGGCACCGTCAACACAAGAGGAAATTGCCTTGGGCGTGGAGTGGAGGGGGCCGGAGCCCCGGGTCTACCGGCTCAGCACGACCCTTCCGGTTTCCGCGCGGGAGCCGTCCAGACGCAACTCGACGAAGTAGAGCCCCGAGGGGCAGGCGCTTCCCCCCTCGTCCCGTCCGTCCCAGGCCCACTGATGGAAGCCTGCGGAGTACTCCCTCGCCGGCATCTCCCGGACGAGCCTGCCCTGGAGATCGAGCACCGCGATCGATGCCGCCTGAGGGGAGCCTCCCGGCACCTGGAAACGGACGGTCGTGGACTCATCAAACGGATTCGGGAAGCAGGGCAAGAGGCGCGCTACAGATCCCTCGCCGTTGTCCTCCGTCGATGCCGGATCGACATCGGCTGTGACCCAGACCGGGGCGGACCAGGTCTTGTCGCCATCGACCTGGCTCACCCGCACGAAGTAGTAGTGGCTCTCCCCGTCGGCCAGTCCGCGGTCGAAGACCCAGGAGATCGTGGTTGCGACTTCCAGATGGTCGGCCACGACCACCCCGTCTTCATAGAGCTCCGCGCGGACGAAGAGGCCCGACCCGTTGAGGGCGACGGCGCTCCCCGTCAAGGTGAGATGGGCGCCCGAGACGACCTCCTGACCCATGATCTGCCCGTTCGCGTAGAACTCGAGGGCGATCCTGTCGGTCGGAGGGTTGACCTCCATAGCGTAGACACGCCTGCTGCGCAGGGCGCTCAAGACCGCCCCCGCCGTCAGCTCGTCCGCGAGAATCCCGGTCAGGTATATGTCGCCTCCCATGCTCGGGTTCGGCTGATCCCCCCAGTGGCCGTCGTGGTTGTCCTGGTTGGCGAAGGGAGCCAGGTGCCAGCCGTTGTCCAAGGCCTGGATGTACTGGGTCTCGTAGTCGTCAATCCTGAGCCCATTGCGAACCTCGATACCGATCATCTGGTTCACATACCCTGCATAGAACGCCAGGTTGTTGAAGTTGGTGCCGTACTGAGGGTTGGGATGATTGAAGACGCCGAAGGCGCCGGTGTCTCTGATGAAGGAGTAAGTCGCCAGCAGGTTGTCCGTGGGGTTGGGGTTTCGATAGAGGCAGTCGAAGATGTTCATGTGGCCGAAGTCGTTCAGGTTACCGAACTCCTGCGCGCCGAAGGCGACGAAGACTCCGTCCTCTGTGAAACTGGCCGCCGTGGAGAGGAGGTTCGTCCACTCGTACTGGGTCAGCATGTGGGTGTGCTCGGTGAGGGCCAGGACGTCGATGTTCGCTACATCCCTGGCATATGCGTAGGCTTCGGCAGGAGTCCCTGTGCCGTCCGAGAGCGATGTGTGCCCGTGCATGCTGGCGAAGTAGGCGTTGTAAGCCAGGCCCGCCCCCGGAATGCAGGCGCACGCGACGATCAGAAGGCCGAGCCGTCGGATCATTGAGCTTCCCCTTATGATGGTGGTCGTCCTGCGGCCATCCCCAGACACTCTCAGTATACAGCCCATCGCGCGGGGGCTCAAGCAGATGCGGGCGCCTCGGCGTCAGCCGAGTCGTGGAGCGCGGTCTTCGCCCTCAGTCCGGAAGCCCCTGCCCGGCCAGCACCTGGACCAGATCCCCCTTGCCGGCGCCCATCTGCCGGTCCGCGCGCCCGCCGTGGATCGCGATCTCGAGCAGCTGCATGCTTCCGAAAATCGCCAGGGCCTTCCCCCTGGGAACATCCTCATACGACCGCGAGATCGACTCGATGGCCTTTCCGTTCGTGGTGACGCGGAACGTCCTGCCCGCGGTCACAGCGTCGAAGACCTCGCGTGTGATGTTGGTCACGAGATTGCCGAAGCTGTCGATGTAGATCACTTCTCCGCTGATCTGATCCTGCCAGACCGCGGGGCGCCGCGGCTCGCATCGAACCGGGTCGCGGACGATCGGTCCCAGATCGGCGGGCCGGACGCCGTTCGCCAGATGGGCTGCGACCGGAGCGAAGACGTCCCGGCCGTGGAAGGTGTCGCTCGTCCTCAGGAGCTTGAACTCGCTCCGCGCGATCTCTCGGACCTCGAGCTCTGCATGCGCCGAGTAGATGCGCGAGAAGACGCCGTTGTCCGGGCCGACGAAAAGACAATCGGGGACGTCGACGACGATGGCCCGTCGCTTCGTTCCTACTCCGGGGTCCACGACGACCATGTGCACCGTCCCCGGCGGAAAGAACCGATAGCTGCTCTCCAGGACGAACGAGGCCTCCATCAGGTCCTGATGGCCGATCTGATGCGTGAGATCGACGATCACGGCGCCCTTGCAGATCGAGTGGATGACGCCCTTCATCGTCCCGACATAGCTGTCCTTCGTCCCAAAATCCGTAGCAAGCGTGACGACGCGGCTCGGCTCGTGCTTCATGACTCCACCTCCCTGTCGATGCCCGTGCTCTCGTAGAGCCACTGCAGATAGGGTGTCGATCCCGAGAGCACAGGCAGAACGAGGAACTCGGGAACCTCGTAGGGATGCAGGCGGTCGATGACGTCCCGCACGCGCTCAGCCAGAGCCCGGCGGGTCTTGACGAGCAGGATCAGCTCGGCCTCGTCGAACTTCTCTCCCTTCCACCGATAGAGGGAGCGCGCGCCGGGAACGAGGCTCACGCAGGCGGCAAGGCGGAGATCGAGCAAGCCATCTGCGATCGCCCGCGCGTCAGCGTCCGTCCCCACGGTGGTGAGTATGACGACCGCCTCGTCCTGATCCTGCGGGGAGAGGCCCATGGCCGCCAAGGGTACGGTTCGTTGGCCGGGAAGGTCAAGAAAGCGGCCCCGCGCCGGGCAGGGCCGCCTTCTTCGAACGGATCGGGCAGGCTCAGGCGGCCTTACGGTACTTGGGCCGCACGCGGGTCGATGCGTAGACGCGCTTCTCGTTCTGCGGACGGCTCCTCATCGCGCGCGCCCCCTGCATGGGACGCGGCGCCTGACCCGCGCGCTGCGGCTTGCGCCACTGCCTCTGCCGGGCCTGGTACTGGTTCTGCCCGTACGCCTCGTACCAGCAGTTCCAGAAGTTGTAGAGGTCCACCATGAGGATCCTCTTGGGGCTGTCCTGCGGCTTCCACCAGACGCGGGAAACGTTGTGGCGGGCGCAGAAGTTCATGACCGCCCGGGGGGTGGCGCACCCGCGGTACTTCATCGCCGCGACCTGCTCAGGATTGACCAGCGTGAATGACTGACGATACCAGTTCTTCATCAGAGTTCTCCCTCCTTCCGTGCGGAAGTTCTCTTCTTTCGTCGGCTGCAGGTCTCGGCGAATGAAGGGAAATCCAGGTCCGCGCCGGTAGGCGGTCCCGGGCCCGGACAGGCGCCTATGGCCTGACCGGGCTCCGGATCCAGGCCAGCCAGAGCCGATAGACCTCCGAGGGGATCCCGCACGCGGTCGGTTGGCGCCGGCTCACGGCGACGGCCGTCTCCCCGCCGTCGTGCCCGAGCCGCAGCGTGTCCACCCCTCCCCCGCCGCCAGCCAGGAGGATGGCGATCTCCCCCGGGAGGGTCCTGGGCGGCGGCCCTGAATGGAAGGCGATGGCCCGAATCTGACAGGTATTTCGAGCCATCCGCCCGAAACCCTCCGACCGCACGGCGAGAGTCTCTTTGCCCGCGATCTCCGCCCAGTCCCCCGCGGGCAGGCGATGGAACAGACGGGAGAGGCTTCCACCCTCGATGCGGACCGCCTGCAACGAGTCGTACGCCACGTCGAGAAGGAGCGGCTCGCGGAGGAGCTTCAGTCCATCGACCCATGGACGGAAGGACTCGCTATCGATCATGGCCACGACGTCACGGCCGGCCGGGATCACGAAGACGCTCCGCTGGTCCTTCGTCGGGTGTCCGATCCGGACACTCTGATGCAGCCGGCCCTGGTGAAGGGTCCAGGTGGCGCGGGGCGGATCGAGGCCGGCGGCGGCCAGATCGACCTCGCCAGTCGGTCCAAGAATGGACTGCAGCTTCTCCGATCGGAGCGCGGCGACGGCGCGACCGATCGTGACGGCTGATCCCTCGGCGAGGAGCGGGGAGACGATCTCCCACCGATCGGCCCGCCGCCGAATGATCCTGATCCTTTCCTCCCGCGTGACGACTTCCAGGCTGTCGAGCGGTCCCACCTCGATCGACGTCGCCTCCGGCGCGTGAATGTCGTCCTTCGGCGGGGCGAGATAGCGCATCGACAGGAACGGGTCGACCACTCTGATCCTGGGATCGCCCCCTGCCCGGGCGAATCTGCCTCCGCTCGCGGGGAGCGAGTCGCCCAGCAGGATCGTGTAGCTCCCCCCGGGCCAGAGACAGCTCCACCGCGCAATGGGCCGATGCAAGCCAAAGGGCTCCGAGGAGGTATCGGGAAGGATCCGCAGCGGCGACATCGTGGCGGCCACCTTGATCGACTGGGCGAGGAACCTGTCATCGGCCCGATCCCGATAGGGCTGGACGATCCAGAATCCGTCGCTCTCCCGCACGACCCTGATCCGCTCTCCTCGGCGCTGGAAGAGGACTTCCGTGACGACGGAGGGATCGAAGGCGCCCCCTTCGAGGACGGCCGACTCCGTCGGGGATCCTGTTCGATCCTCTCGCCTGAGAAGCAAGGCCACGAGCACGACAAGCAGGAGAGCCAGGACGATCTGGCTTGCGGTGGGCGGGCGGCCGCGCATCCTAACGGCGCCGGCTCCAGACCCAGAGCCCCAGGGCGAGGAGCGAGAACGGCACTGCGATCTGGAGCAGGTAGAAGAGAGTGCGGAGTCCGCGGAGGCTCACCCGGAGAGGCGTTCCGCGCATGTCGATCGGCGGGATCTTGAGCAGGAACTCGCGCCTGGCCAGCCAGTGGAATGATCGCAGCGCCAGATCGCGATTGGAGAACAGGTCGAGAAACTGCCCCGACAGCCAGTCGGAATCGCCGATCGCCATGAGGCGGGCGTAGGGTTTCTCCGCCGCTGCGCCGCTTGCCTCGCCCGTCGCGGGCGCGGGGACTTCCCACTCCTGCACGACACCGAGCGGCAAGGCCGCGCTCGACCCGATCGGCTCCTCTGATCCGCCGATCGCCGGCGTGATTCTCCTCGCCCCCTCCCCCGTTCGCAGGAGGACCTTGGCGTTCACTCCCCAGGTCGGCTCATCGCCGAGCCCCACTGAGCGAACGCCCGGGAAGACGCAGTAGCCGATCCCGGCCGGGGTGATCGGATGAGCCCCGTGATCGGCGGCAACGACAACCCGGGGCCCAAAGCCCAAGCCGCGCGTCGCCGGGCTCTCGTCATAGACCTCCAGGCTGTCCAGGACGACGCCCCTGGACCGGAGCATCTCCTCGATCCCCGTCATCGCCCCGGGTTCGAGACAGACCAGCGCTCGCCCTCCCCCGTCCAGGAACTCCCCGATCTTGGCGAGCTCTCCCGGCAGGAACCGCCGGCTCGCGCCGACCACCGCGAGCATCGCCGCGTCCGGGGGGATCGCTTCCTCGAAGAGCCGCACCTCCATCGGCTCGTAGCCGGACTGACGCAGGACAGAGGCGAGCTTCCCGATGCCAGCCGCCCCCCCGTCGGCGATCGATCGCTCGCCGTGCCCGCCGACGAAGACGACTCTCGATCGACGGGGATTCTGAGCCCGGACGATCGTCTCGCTGATCGACTGCTCGGTCAGCTCGTCGGCCTCTTCCTGAACGGCCCCGATCCGGACGACCACGAGGGAGGCCCGGTTGATTCCCAACGACCGCATCTCATCGGGCCGTCGATCGGGATCGACCATGCGCACGCTGACCCGACGCGATGCGACCCGATAGATTTCGAGAAGATCGACGGCCCTGGCGCGCTGCGGGCTGGTCTCCCGGTAGATGCCGATCAACTCGATGGGGGCCTCGCCTTGCCCGAGGACCGCCTCGCTCATCGGGGTCAGCTTGTTCAGCAGGCGCCCCGTCGCATCCATTCGCAGCGGCCTCTGCTCGAACACGATCGCCGCAGCGAAAAGAACGGCGGCGGCCAGCAACCAGGTCCCGGCGGGCCCGGGCTCAGAGACCCTGCGCGCGCGAAGCAGGAGAAAGGCGATCTCCCGGCGCCCGCGGTAGAGGAGGACCGCGAATGTCACAGCCGCGCCGAGCAGGCAGAGCCGCGGCAGGTAGGCCTGCGAGCCCGACAGACTCGCGAGAGCCCCCGCCAGCGCGGTCAGGAAGAGGGCCGCCAGCAGGAGCGGTAGAAGGCGCGAGCCGCCGTTCACGCGCCCCTCCAGCGCAACAGGTCGAGCGAGCGAAGCGCCAGCGCGAGCCAGAGCGCAGTCCCGCCTAGGAAGAAAGCGACGTGACGCAGGTCGATGACGCCGCGCGTGAAGTCCTCGAAGCGCGTGAGCACCGCGACGTAGCCGAGGGCGCGCGCGATGGCGGGGCTCACCGCCTCGGTCACGCTCGGCCCCAGTCCGAGCAGGAGGAGGACTCCCAGAGTCAGCACGCCCGCCTCGACCTGACTCTGGGACAGCGCCGAGATCAGGATCCCTAGCGAGACCATGAAGAGGCCCAGGAGAAGGAGGCCAAGCCCGCCCGCCGCGGCTGCCCCCCAGTCGGGCGTCGTCAGGAACGCGAGGACGAGTCCGTGGAGAGGAACGACGAGCAGCAGGGCGAGGAGACAGCAGAGGGAACCCAGCAGCTTCCCGAGAACGAGATCGCTCCCTCGCAGAGGAAGCGAGAGCAGGAGCTCGAGACTTCCGCTGCGGCGCTCCTCGGCCACGCTCCGCATGGTGAGGAGCGGAATGAAGAAGAGGAGCACGGAACCGAGATTGTAGAGGTAGGGGCGCATGACCCAGTCGTTCACGTGCAGACCGACGTCGCCGGTTCTGACCTGGGCGCTCTGCGCGAGGCTCAAGGCCGCCTGCCGATATCGTATCAGCAGGCCGACGAATATAAGCCCGGCCACCAGAGAGAAGACGGCCGCGATCGACCATCCCACCGGGGAAGCGAAGAATCCGCGCACTTCCCGCATGGCGAGGACCCAAGCCCTGCGCGGCGTTCTCATGAGTCCTCCCCTCCCAGCGTCAGGCGACGGAAGACATCCTCGAGCCCGCCGCTCCCCGATCGCCAATCGAGAATGCTCGCGCCCTGGCTCACGAGTCTCGCAAGGGCCTGGCGCCCTTCCTCCTCGCTCCATGGGGCCTCGATCAGCCAGATCGACTCATCGCTGGCGCGCGTCACGCGGGCGCGCGGGTCGCCCGGGTCGGGGCTCGTCGCCAGACGGACCTTCGCGAGCACCTGCCTCGCCCCACCTTCCTTCACCCCCAGACGGTCAGGCCGGTCCATCGCGACAAGCTTGCCGCGGTTCAGGATCATCACCCGATCGCAGATCTCGAGCGCCTCCGGAAGAATGTGGGTCGAGAGGAGAATCGCCCTCTCCTTGCCCAGGGCGCGCAGGAGGCTTCGGAACTCACGAATCTGATTCGGGTCCAAGCCCGAAGTCGGCTCATCGAGAATGAGGACATCGGGCTCGCCGAGGAGGGCCTGCGCCAGACCGACGCGCTTCCTGTACCCGTGCGATAGGGAACGGATCGGGCGAGCCCACACCGCGTCGAGCGCCAGGCGCTCGCGCACGGCTTGGAGGGCCGCCGGGCTCTCCCCCGCGCCGAACCCCTTCATCGTCGCGACGAATGCGAGGTAGCCCGCGACGCGCATCTCAGAGTAGAGGGGCACAATCTCCGGAACGTATCCGAGCCGCGCCCGCGCCCGCTCCCCCTCCCGCAGAACATCATGCCCCGCCAGTCTCACGCTCCCCCGCGTGGGGATCAGGCTGCCCGTGAGCATCCGCAGCGTGGTGGTCTTGCCCGCGCCGTTGGGCCCGAGCAGACCCACGATCTCGCCTCGCTCGACGCGAAACGAGAGGGAGTCGACGGCTCGGATGGGACCGAAGTCCCTGGTGAGATCAGCCGCCTCGACCGGGGGGGCCAGGACCTGCGCAGCTTGGCTCATCGGATGATGATCCGACGGCCCGCCCCCGGCGGGTCGAAGGTGCGGAGCGGGCCGCCGCCAGGCTCCCTCGCGCCGCGCTGGCCGCTCACCGATTCCCTCCCGACGGAACTTGCGACGCTCACGCTCCTCCTTCTAGACTCGCGCCATACGGGCCTCTTCGCATCTGAGAAGCGGGCAGGCGCGCTGCGAGGCCGACGCCGCCCGAGCCTGGCTGAGTCGAGCCGACGTTTCGAACGAGCATCTCAGATGCGATCGGACCGCGCCAGGAGCAGTCTTCAGATCGTCCCCGGATCGACCGATCCTTGGCACGGGAGTCGAGGCGAGTCTAGGAGAGGAGGGCGTCGCAAGGCAATGAGGGGAGCGTACCGGCGATCGGCGCTACGGGGCCTGCTGCTTCTCGCCCTCTGTCTTGCGCCAGGCCTGCGAGCCCACGGGGATGGAGCGGCTTTCCCCCGCCCAGCGGAACTGGAGGAGCACGTCCAGTTCTGGATCGAGGTCTTCACCGAGCACGATGGCGACTGGACCGTCATTCACGACGAGGACGATCCGCGCATCCGCTATGAGACGGTCGGCACCGCCGGCCTGAACGAGCGAGCCCGGCGGGATCTGGTCCGCGAGCGACGGGTCCACTACATCAAGACCCTCGAGAGTCTCTCCATGAAACCGAAGGAGCGCTGGAGCGACGAGCAGAAACGCGTGGCGGCCCTCTTCCCCACCGGCTCGGGAGTCAGCCGATTCATCGACGCGGCCGGCAAGGTCCGCTCCCAGCGCGGAATCCGGGACCAGTTCCGGGCCTCGCTCGTTCGATCCGGACGCTGGAAAGAGACAATAGAAGGGATTCTGGCCGCCTACGGCATCCCGGAGGAGATCGCCGCCCTTCCGCACATCGAGTCCAGCTACCGCCCCGACGCGCTCTCGAAGGCGGGCGCCGTCGGAGTCTGGCAGTTCACATCGGGCACGGGCAAGCGGTTCCTGCGCATCGATCGCTACGTCGATGAACGGCGAGACGTCTACCTCAGCACGCACGCCGCGGCCCGATACCTCAAAGAAGCGCACGAGAAGATCGGCTCATGGCCTCTCACGATCACGAGCTACAACCATGGCGTGAACGGGATCCTGCGCGCGCAACGGGAGCTGGGCACGAGCGACCTCGTCCGACTCATCCGGGAGTACGACGGACCCTACTTCGGCTTCTCCTCGAAGAACTTCTATGCCGAGTTTCTCGCGGCCCTCGAAGTGACCGGAAACGTCCCTTCCTACTTCGGGGCGCTCGAGTCCGATTCGCTCGAGCGGGTCGAGCGCTTCGTCCTGCCCGAGGCGGCCCGCGTCGATGCCATCGCCAAGGCGTTCCGCACGACGACCGAGGAGTTCTGCAGACTGAATCCGGCCCTTCTCGACCCCGTCGTCGAAGGGCGCCTGCCGGCGCCGGCCGGCAGCGTCCTCAACGTGCCCGCCGGACGCGTCGAGGACCTCGCGGCGGCCTTCGATTCGATTCCCGCAGCCGCGAGGCGCGGGGGCGCCGACCCTGGCGAGGAGTACCGCGTTCGCGCCGGAGATACGCTGGGGAGCATCGCGCGGCGCCACGGCGTGAGCGTCGCCGATCTCCAGGAGATCAACGGCATGGGGCGCTCGACTCAGATCAAGACCGGCCAGAGGCTCCTGATTCCCGACGGTCTGAACTAGGGCCCCGCTCCCGCCGCGGCCGCGATCAGCCGCTGACGTCCCCCGCTCACGAGGTTCAGTCCCTGCGCCGGCATCCGCGCTTCTTGACACGGGCGACCCGCCTTCGGGATGCTCGCCCTGTTTCACATCCATACTCATCGGACAGCAAGGAGGTCGGCGTGGGCATCGAAGGGATCACCCCGCGGAGTCAGGATTTCTCACGGTGGTATCAAGATCTCGTCCAGAAGGCGGAGCTTGCGGATCACTCCCCGGTTCGCGGGTGCATGGTCATCCGGCCGAACGGCTACGCGATTTGGGAGAAGATCCAGGCTGGACTGGATCGCCTCATCAAGGAGACCGGCCACCAGAACGCCTACTTCCCCCTGCTCATTCCGGAGAGCTTCATTCACCGGGAGGCGGAGCACATCGAGGGCTTCGCCCCTGAGCTGGCGGTCGTCACGCACGCGGGAGGGGAGAAGCTCGAGGAGCCGCTGGTCCTGCGCCCCACATCCGAGACGATCATCTACAGCATGTTCGCCAAGTGGGTGCAGTCGTACCGCGATCTTCCGCTCCTGATCAACCAGTGGGCCAATGTGATCCGCTGGGAGCTGCGAACGCGCCTCTTCTTGCGGACGACGGAGTTTCTCTGGCAGGAGGGGCACACCGCCCACGCCACGGAGGAGGAGGCGGAAGAGGAGACGCTGCGGATGCTCGGGGTCTACCGCACCTTCGCCGAGGAGCACATGGCCCTTCCTGTCTTTGCCGGGAGAAAGACGGAGGCGGAGAAGTTCGCGGGGGCGAAGCACACCTACTCGATCGAGGCCATGATGCAGGACGGCAAGGCGCTGCAGGCCGGGACCTCCCACAACCTGGGCCAGAACTTCGCGAAGACATTCCAACTCCAGTACCAGACCCTCGACAACCGGATGGACTTCTGCTGGAACACCTCTTGGGGCGTCTCGACGCGGCTCGTCGGCGCTCTGATCATGGGGCACTCGGACGACAACGGGCTGATCCTTCCGCCGCGCCTGGCCCCTCTCTCCGCCGTCATCGTCCCGATCTGGAAGTCCCCCGAGGAGCGGACCAGCGTCTCGGCTTTCGCATCCGAGATCGGAGAGAGCCTGCGCGCCGCCGGGCACTCCCTGCGGGTTGATCTGCGCGATCAGCTCACCCCGGGCTGGAAGTACGCAGACTGGGAGCTCAAGGGAGTTCCGGTCCGGATCGAGGTCGGGCCGAGGGACCTAGCCAAGAACCAGGCGGTGCTCGTCCGGCGCGACAACCGCGCCAAGCAGTTCGTCCCCCGGGAAGGGATCGCGGCCGCCTTGAAGGAGACCTTGGAGACCATGCAGCGAGACCTCTTCGCGAAGGCCCTCGCCTTCCGCGATTCTCGCACGCGCCCCCTGGAGGACTACGACGCGTTTCGCGCGTACATGGAGGCCGACATGGGCTTCGCGACCGCGCACTGGTGCGGAGCGGCGAGCTGCGAGAGCAAGGTCAAAGAGGAAACCAAGGCCACGATCCGAACCGTTCCGGAAGGAGACTACCTTCGCGAGAAGGGCCGATGCATCGTCTGCGGGGACTCCTCCGATCGCCGCGTGATCTGGGGCAAGGCCTACTGAGCCGCGTCCGGTACCGGTCGATGCAAGGCGCGGGCGGGGCGGCAGGAGGCCCCGCCGGAGTAGAGCCGGCGGCCTAGGGCGCCAGCCATACCCGCCGCACGCTCTCGTTGCCGGCGGCATCGACGGCGCGGGCGGCTACCCAGCCTGCGTCCTCTTCCCTTTCCAGACCGACTTCCGCCCGGAAGCGCTCCTCGCGCGAGTCGAAGAAACCGTCCTGGGCCGACGCCGGCCGCCACGCCTTGCCCGCCAGGGAGATCTCCACCCGCACGATGGGAGAGGCCTCATCCTGAGCGGCGCCCTCGACCACGATCCGCATCGGCCCCTCGGCGCGGACCTTGAGGTCGACCAGCTCGGGAGGCCGGTGGTCGACGCGAAACGGCCCCGCGATCCGCTCCGTCCGCATCGATTCGCCCGGAGGATTGGACGGGGCGTCGCTGGCGGCCACGAGGATCTCGTATCGGCCGTCGGGAAGCGTCCGCGTGTCGAGCGCGTAGGAGGTCGCCGGGTGGTCGCGGGCGAGCACCCTGAAGCGCTCTTCCCCTGACTGTCGTATCGCGATCTCGAAGCTCATCTCGTCGCCGTTGGGATCACTCGCCTCCCAGATGATCGAGCGGACAGTCCTCACCCACTCCGGGGCCTCCGGTGCCGGATCGGGGGGGGGCGCCGCCGGATCCCTCTGGAACTGCACCCTCACGCCGCCCCCGAGGTCCTGGATGTAACCCGCATCAGCCCCTCCTGCGGCCCCCGGCGTCACATCATCCGGCGAGAGCCGCAGCGATCCCAGCCTCGGGGCGAGGTTCGCCTCGCTGTAGGGGATGGAGATCGCCCGCAGGCGCGCGGATCCTCCCGGACCATGCCCGACGAGCCTCGCCTCGCACTGAAGGAAGCGCGCCGCCGGACTTGTGATGAGCGATCCCTCTGGATCTATGAGGGGCTCGCTCCACTCGCTCCACGACGAATCCGGATGACTCGTGAAGCCGGAGCGAGTCCTGACTTCCCACTTCCCCGTCCCGTCCAGCACCTGCCAGGATGCCCTTCCCCACGAGACGCTCCCGCCGGCGTCGACCGGCTCGGGCTGGATCCATGCCTCGTTCCGCGCAGACGGACTGAGCCGATAGACGCGCCCCGGATTCCCGGTGCCGACGTAGAGATCACTGCCTTCGGGCAGCAGGGAGAGCACCTGCCCTTCCTCCGGCTTCCAGACGAGGGTCTCCTCTCCTGTCGGCGAGACTCTGTAGATCGCCGCCGTCGAGCCGGTTCCAACCCAGAGGTCTCCCCCCGGCGCGAGCGCGAGGGCGTGGACGGTCTCTCCGGGCTTCTGCCAGAGGCGACGGGCCACCCCGTTCCCCCCGACCGCGAAGAGCACGGCTCCGGTCGGCGTCGCTCCCTCCGCTTGGGGGGATGGCCGCTCCTGCTCGGCCGCGATCGCCCCATTCGCCGCGAAGAAGATCGTGCCGTCGGCTGCGACCACGATGTCGGAGATCTCCGTTGGAAGAGCGTCGTAGAGCACCCGCGGCGCGCCCGTCGCGGGATCGATCTCGAGAAGCAGGCCCCGGCCGTCGGTCCCGGCGATCAGCTTCCCCCCGAGAGACCACGCGAGAGCCACGACATGGTCATCCTCCGGGCGGTAGATCACGGACGCTTCGCCGTCCGGTCGGACTCTGTAGAGAAGCCCCCGCTCTCCCGTCGCGGCATAGAGGTTCCCCTGAGAATCCGGCAGAAGGCTCCAGACGATCCCTTCGGGAGTGTCGAAGTGCGTTCTGACGCTACCGTCCGCAGCGATCTCGCTGATCGTCCCGTTCGGGGCTCCGGCGGCGAAGAGCCGGCCCTTGACGGCGGCGAGGGCGAAGACCTCGTACTCGAAAACGTGGGAGACCTGTCCGGAATCGATCCCCTCGTCGATGCGGAAGACCGATCCTTCGGAGCCGGTTCCCGCCTGAATGGCTCCATCCGGCCCCCTCAGAAGAGTCCAGACTTGCGTCCCGGCGTTGGCGAGGAGCGCCTTGGAAGCGAGACCGACCCCGACGGAGCCATCTTCACTGACGGCAACCGCCTCCATCTTCCCCTGCCGGAAGGCCTCGTATCCCTCGATGCGCACGTGGCGGGTACGGGCCGCGTCGCACTGATTCACCGGCGAGGCGATCAGAAGAAGCCCCGCGCAGACGGCGCCGACCTGTTTCTTCATCGTAGCCCTCCCCTACGCTATTCGATTCCGACGCGCACCATCAGGGCGCCCGTCACGACTCCTCCCGCGTCGATCCTCCTCTCGTCGAGAAGCGGATTCGGCGCGGGCCCCGCGGGCCCTCCTCTGTTGGCCGTGCCGAGAACGGCCAAGACCGAGCCAGGCAAGCGGCCGAGTTCGCGGTCGCCCAGCGCGGTCCCCTCCCCCTCGCCGTAGACGCGGACTAAGAGATCTCCCTCGTCCGGGAAATCCCGGATCAGTCGCTCGAGCCCCTCGAGATCCCGCGGTTCGTAGAGCGCAGGCGCGCGGTCGCGGTCCCAATCCGTCAGATCTCTCGCGCCGCCCGCGACGATCAGAAGAGTCTGGCCGGCCCAGCGTCCCGGCACCGGGAGATCGATCGTCAGCTCGCGCTCGGCTCGCTGGTAGTCCACGAGCCTCGCCACCAACCGGATCCGCTCTCCCGCCTGGATCCTCCCCTCGCCAGATCTCAAATCCACGAGGGTCGTCCGCCGCGATCCGGGCCGGTAGGAGAGATCGAAGGCGACAGAATCGATCGAGACCTTCCCAAAGGGGTTCGCAAGGAGGAGCGGGATGGGGCCGAGAATCGATCCGGCCACGTCGCCGGCCGGCGAGCTCGTGTCGATCCGGTCTCTCCTCGTCAGAGTCCGTCCGCCGTTGTAGTGGATGGCGATCCTCGCGTCGACGCTCGTCTCTCCCGTCCTCCACCCCTGCTGCAGGAGGGAGTTGGCGGCCACCCAGTTCAAGAGGAAGGGCTCGAGCATCGTCCCGCGGGCGGTCCGATAGCGGAAGACTTCCCGGCCGGAGGTGCCCTCGATCGCAAGCCGCACAGGCAGCATCGCCGGAGCCTCGCCGATGACTCCCACGACTCCGGCGCGCAGGTCCTGGCGGATCGCGCCGACGATCGGGCCGGCGCTGCCCATCTTGAAGGAGACGCCGATGGAAGGAACGATGGTGTGGATCCTGACCGAAGTCATCGGAAGCTCCACGGGGCCGGCATGGAACAGCGGATGGCCGTAGGCGAGGATCCGGTTCCCTTCCCTGTGCGTGAGGGTTCCGATGGCCGAGAGAGTGGCGTCGCCGTCGATCAGAACCACACCCAGCGCGGAGCCGGGGCCGAGATCGTTCGGAGGACCGCCGTCCCCGTTCGAGGCAGCGGCGCCCGGAATCGGCCGAGGCAGCCCCGCCCTCTCCGCGAAGCGTCCCAGCAGAGACTCGGCATCCTCCGTCCATCCGGTGGCGCTGAGGGCGACCATCGCCGTCGCCTCCCCGGAGGAGACAGGACTCGGGATCAAGGCATCCCACAGCCCGTCCCCCCAGCGCCGCGCCACGAACGCCTCTTTCAACTCCCCGTAGAGGCCGCCCATGCCGCCCATCCAACCCCCGGGCGCCTCGTCGGCCCTGTCGAGACCGGCGAGCATCTCCCCGATCGGCGTGATCATCCCGATCGGCTCCTTGGCGAAGGCGAACGCGAAGGCGATCGCCCCGACGAGCCGGCCGTCAACGTAGACGGGGCTCCCGCTCATCCCCTCCACGACGCCGACATAGGCCAGGGTGTCCCCCAGCCCGCGGAACAGGATGAGATCGCCTTTGGCGCGGTTGCCCTCCAACACACCCAGGAGTTCGACCGGGAAGGAACGAGGCTCGAGGCCCGAGAAGACGGTCAGCGCAGTGCCCCGCATGCCTGGACGGATCTCTTCGGGGGCGAGCGTCGCAGGCCCCGCCGCCGACCCCCCGGCGAACACGGCCAGGGGGAGGATGAGCGCCGCCAGCCCTGATCGGGCGGCCCGCAGACGAGCGATCTGCTTCAAAGACCCTCCATCATCCGCTGCCATGGCACTCGGGCGAGCGCTCACGCGCCCGCCCTGGCCGCCGGGGATCGACGGACTTGTGCATTGTAATGATCGGTCGCCGCGGCGGCCATCATCGCTTTTCCCTTGCCCGGCAGAGGGGAGCGTTCCTAGAATCCGCCCTTCCCGGAGGTGCCGATGCGGGTCAGCGGGTTCTCCTTCGTCAGGGATGCCGTCCGGCTCCACTATCCCATCTGCGAGGCGATTCGATCCGCCCTGCCGCTCGTCGACGAGTTCGTGATCGCCGTGGGCCCCTCGCAGGACGGGACCTTGGAGGCGGTTCGCGCCATCGGAGATCCGCGCGTCCGCGTTCTCGAAACGAGCTGGGATCCGTCCCACTTTGTTCATGGAAAGATCAACGCGACCCAGACGGACATCGCGATGGATGCCTGCTCGGGCGATTGGGGTATCTACCTGCAAGCGGACGAGGTCCTTCACGAGGACGATCTCCCGATCATCCGCGCAGCGATGACTCGATGGCTCGCCGACCCGGCGGTCGAGGGTCTGCTCCTGCGGTACCTCCACTTCTGGGGCGAGTTCGACCGCTTGCAGTGGACGCGCAACTGGTATCGCCGAGAAGTTCGCGTGGTGCGCCTCGGAACAGGCATCCGCTCCTGGAAGAGCGCCCAAGGATTCCGCAGGGAAGGCGACAAGCTGCGCGTACGGGAGACCCAGGCGAGGGTCTTCCACTATGGATGGGTGCGTCCCCCCGAGGTCATGAAACGCAAGCAGATCGCTCTGGACCGTCTTCACCACGACGAGGCCTGGGTCCGCCGGCGTCATCCCGAGGCCGATGGCCACGCATTCGACTACGGCCGGCTTGAGCACCTTCGCCACTTTCGGGGCACTCATCCGGCGGTCATGCGCGAGTGGATCGGGCGCAAAGACTGGCGGGCGGAGCAGTTCAGGAGACCGGGCACGCGTCACGAACACGATCAGATCGGCACGCGGCTGTGGACCTGGATCGAGGATACGATCCTGCGGACGCAACTCGGCGTCTACAGGAACTACAGGAAGATCGGGAAGGCCTGAAGACCCGCCGGCGTCTGCGCTTTTCTCTCCCCCGCCAATGGGCGGGGATACGGGCTAGAAGAGGTAGAACCTCAAGCCTATCTGTCCCTGCAGACCCGAAAAGTCCTGTTCGAGCACTCGGCAAGTGGGTTCGACGGCCATGCACTGGCGATACCTCTCGTTCAGGAATCCCCACAGGAAGGACTCTTCAGGCAAGTCCCGGTTGTTCGGCAGCCTGTCCGCTTCCGGGCCGGTACATCCCGCTTCGTCATCGTTCGAACCGGGATCTCGCAGCTTCGTGATCGTCCACTCCCCGCTGTCGAAGCTCGCCTTCGCTTGTCTCCACCCCAGTTCGAAGGCGAGGCTGAAGCGGTCCGCTATGGTGTACTCGCCCGCCAGACCGGCAGCGAACCCTCTGCCGGAGCCTTTCACGGTGAGACCGTCGAGCCGAGGCGAGCCTTCGCTCGTGTTCTCATGGCTGATCTTCGTCACCGAGTCCAGTAGGAAGACCGGACCCGCGAAGGCGCGCAGGGACATGTCGTCCGTCGGCCGGTAAGGGATGCGATACATGGCGCGCGGGAAGAGGAGTTTCGTGCGGGGTTGGACAGAGATCTTCTGGAGAAAGTCGACGCTCGTGCTACCCCAGGTAGTGCCGTAGATGAGGCCAACGCGGATGGACGGCAGGAGATCGAAGTGGATGTCCCCGCCGACGTTGAAACCGAACCGGATCCTCTCCGGCAGCTCCCAGTCGGCCGTGCCCTCGGCTCCGCGCAATCTCGCGTTGCTCCTGCCGATGCCATCATTGATGTCACCGAGGTCCAGGCCGTTCAGTCCGCTCCGAATCCCCAGCGAGAGCCTTCCGATCGGGTCTCCCGCCCAAGCGGCGGACGGCTGCCAGATCAGCATCGCAGCCAGAAGCAGGGCCCCGAACCCCACCCATCCCAGTCCCTTCAACACCATCGTCGGACCCCTCCCCGCAAGCTCCTTCCCGAAACTGGCTTCGGCAGAAAAGAAACCGGCGCTCACCCCGACCCAAGCGAGCGCACCGTAACACACGCCTGGGCGGGTGTCAACGCGTCCCGGCTCGGAGGGCGGGCCTCGGCACACCAGCCGACCGCGTATCCCCGCTGCGGCGCGCGACAGCTCCACCGGCGCGGAGGACTCTCACCGAAACATCGCCTTCAGGGTGGACCATCGCACGGTTCGGACGGCCACGGGCGTGCAGCCATTCGCTCCCGAGATCGAGAACTCGCCCGACGCCCCCCCGAAGCCGTCGACCACGAGGTAGTAACGTCCTGCGATGGCCGCCGTATACTCGAACGCCGACATGTCCGGATAGGCGTCGTCTCCCGCCACACAGGTGAAACGCCCCTCGCCACACTCGGCGAGCAGATAGACCGAGTCGTCCCAATCCATGACTGTGTCCATCACGACCGAGAGCCTTTCGCCGGACTTCAGATCGGTGAAGTAGACCAGGTCGGGCCCGCTCGCCGAGTATCCCGTGCAGCTGGACGGATAGAATGGGGAGTAGTCGTTCGACGCCAGCGCCGTCGAGCCGATGATGGAGTAGGTTCCGCATGGGAGGCGGCTAGCCCCCGCGCAGTCGTCATTCGCCGGAGGAGGAGGCAAGGCATAGTCGCTGAACGAGACGGCGTCGAAGTCTCCTTCCGCTCCGTCGGATCCCACGTAGCCAAAGGCAACGAGCACCGTGCTTCCAATGTGCTCCCTGACATCCACTCGATGGACCTCCCAGACCCAGCTCGTCCCGCGATTGGCGGATCTGAAGTCCCACACGACCGCGCCGTTGATCGCGACCAGCAGGTTGTAGTTCTGATGCGGAGTCGTGCTCCAGTAGACGCTTCCCATCGCGGCGAAGGTCAGTGTCGCTTCATCGGGGGCGAGCGTGTGCGCGAAGCTCAGCCACTCCTCCTGCTCGCCGAGCCGATCGTCGTAGGGGCACGCGGCGCAGAACTCCCCCTCGAACGGATCGACGGAACTCTGGCGCCACGTGGCAAGGGGATTGGTCTGAGAGATCGACCAGCCTTGAGGAGGCACTCCAGCCTCGAACCCTTCTGTGTACGCAATACCCGCAAGCGGCGCGGGGCGGTGCCGATTGGGATTGGCCTTCGGCTCCTCGCTCCCACTCCGCGCCTTGACTGTCGCGCTCAGCGAAGCGCAGAGAAAAACACCGATGAGGCCGGCCCGCGTGAGGAGACTCGCCGCCGCTCGCGTGGCAGCCATGGTCACGCCGGAATGTCTCGATGCCGCGGTCTTGAGGCAATCGCGCATTGCGCTACCGTTCGTGCGGCATCACTTCAGGTAGGACGTGAAAGTACTTCGCGACAGGGTAGTGGATGAAGTTCGAGACCCGTCCCGTGTAGATGCATGCGAAATCCTGGACCTGTTCCGCGAAGTGACTCGGCGCGTGGCCGGTTCTGAATACCGGCCCCCAGTGGATGTTGTGGGCACGATCGATGAGCCCCGCCAGGCCGTCTATCTCCCGCTGAAGGATCCGAAGGCGCTCGTCGATCCGATCCCGGAGGTCCCGGGCCCGCTTTCTGCCCAGCCCGGGAAGCTGCGGAGGCGCGTCCCCCCGCGCCGCCCGATCGAGCCCGTCCCGAACAAGGTCCAGCTGCTCGCGTCTCTCGCGCGCGCGGTGAAGACGCTCGATCGACGCCGCCATGCGGCCGCGCGCGGTCAACTCTTCCTCCAGCTCCTGGATCACCATCGCGGTCCGCCACATGCGCACGCGCTTCGACTTGAGGATGTCCCCGTATGTGTGGTCGCCGAAATAGAGGATGCGATCGCCTGCGCAGCCGATCCTCCGTTCCAGGTCCCGCACGCCCCCGCCAGCGACCGCCTTCAACCTCTCGCTCGCCCGGCGCACGCCCGGGAGCGCGGTCGGCATCGAAACCGTGCGGTTACGGAAGAAGCCCGGCTTGCCGGCGCGGACGACCACAAGATCGAAGAACTCGGTCCATCCGCGCTTCGATGGGATCATCCCCCCCAGCAGCCGGTCCATGATGAGCGATGTGTAGGAGGCCTCGGAGTTGGTGAGCAGGAAGAGGCGATAGCCGTGCTCCTTCATCCGGTGCAGCGTTGCCGGCAGCGAGGGATCACGGACAAGGAAGCGTCCTGGATCCTTGGCGATCTCGTTCTTGATGCTCCCGTCGGCGTGGGCCTGGTCAACCGCCCAGCGGACCTCGTCGTACAGAGTTCGGTAGCGATGGGCACGCCACCGCTTCCTGTCGGCGAGATCCACGAGCTGGGCGTACAGGTCGATCTCGGGCAGCGAGAACGGCGTGTCGATGGGCATGAAGCTGTCGCCCGAGAGACGGATCGGGCTTCTCTGGTAGAGCCGCTTGCGCTCCTCGTCCGGCAGCCGCGAGGTCCCGTGGTAGGCCTGGGCGACGTAGCGGTGCTGATCCATCTTGAGGATGTTCCCGCGCCGCTTGTCGACGATGAGACCCCTGATGACGAAAGAGGCGTCGTATCTCAGATCGGCAACATCGGATGGGTAGCCCGCCGCAAGCAGCTTGCGCTTCGCCTTCTCGAAGGCCAGTTCCTCGAAGGGCCTCTTGCGATAGAGCGCCAGAGTGTGGTCCATGTCGAACCCCACCGCCAGCACCGCCGACATCCTCAGGTCCCTGTTGACATAGATGCGACTCTCGGGGGGAATCCCGGCCGCCTTCTCGATCGTCCTCCAGCCCCTAGAGCTGATGGTCTTCTGGCCCCTGCGCGACGTCCTCATGCTCGTGCAGGATCTTAAGAGGGCGAACGGGATGTCTCAAGCGCGCAGGATTCTCCGGGGTGGGCGAGTTCGGGAAAGCGCATGAAAAGACCGCGTCCCCGGGGACGCGGTCGGAGGCGGGGACTTGGAGCCACGTCACTCGACGAGGTCGATACGGTACCTCGAGAAGTGCTGCAGGGGGGCAACCCTACCCATCCCCCCCGCGACGCTCGGGATCGTCACCCAGCTGTTCTGAGTCAGATCGAGCCACTGCACCGCGCAGCTCGCCGGAGATGCCCCGGTCGGAGCGCTGAGGTGAAGCTCAACCGGGACGAAGAAGGTCTGTCCGTGCGGCTCGAGCTCGACCGTACCGTCAGAGAACTGCGTCAGGCGGACGGTCGTTTTCGTCTGCAAGGCCCCCTTCGGAACAACAACCATCGCCCCTGAGACAGACACGGTCCCGCCGGCAGGACCGACCTCTCCCTTGGCATGCGCAATTGTTTCCACCTGAGCCGTCGCAAGCGCGGGTTCGGGCGCAAGCAGATCACTTGGCTCGGCCGAACAGCCAGCCATTGCCAGGAGAGCAAGACCGAGAGCACATAGGCTGAGTTCATGATGGCGCGTGGTCATGGCCGGATCCTCCTCAGAGTTCTGACGCTTGGGGGAGCGGCAGCTTCGATGCCAGGCTTGCCGTCAAGGTCAGAGAGAGTTCAAGATCCGTCTAACTGATTAGTAGTGCAGGAGCTAACGGATGGCAGAACTCCGGTCGAAGGGGGTGGGAGGCGCGCAGGACTGTGGACTCGTCTGCAATGCCCTCGATCGAATCGATCCAGCTTCCATCCCGGCAGGCAGGAGAGCGTTGTTTCTCAAGCAGTTGGCTCACGCGGCTGAAAGGAGCCACTCCGGAGGGTGAAAACCCATTGAACTGAGGCCTGCTTCAACCACGCTGGCCGGAGGGGCGCATCCAGCCGAGCTGGCACCGAAGCAGGCCTCCTTACTGATTGGCGACCCTCCCGCTGCCCTCACTGGCCCGAGAGGAACCGGCTGGCGGTTGGGCTGATCCCGCCATCACCGAGCTGTTCTACCAGCCCGCCCGGCCCATGGCCGCCACGACCACCGCCAACAGCTGCAGCAAGAGTGTGAAGAACATCCTGTCCACCTCCTTCCTGGGTCGAGGCTCTCGCCTCAGATTGGCGACCTCCAGTCGCCACCGTCCCATCAAGCAGGCGGCATGCCAGCGGCTCAGCCGAGACACATTCCCAATCGATCTTCTATCTTATATTCTATCAATGTGTTGCATTGACGTCGAATCACGAGCTTTCGACTGGCGGCGTTGTCCCCGGCATCGCACCAGTCAAGGAAGAACGACAGTAGACGCGGCTAATGGTCATAGGAGGCCGGAACTGCCTGCAATGATGATAGATCGCTCGCCTTACACCGGGAGTCGTCTATCGTTTACATGACCCTGCTGCTAGGGCAGGCTCACAACACATCCTCAGGCGGAAGGCCGCTTGAGTCTGTGGTGCCGGATCCGGTTGTGCAGGTGCTGTCTCGAGATGCCAAGAGTGCGCGAGGCGCTGCTCACATTCCACCCGCAGTTGTTGAGCGCGCCGAGGAGCAGGCGCCTTTCGACATCCTCCCGTCGCTCCCGGAGACCTCCGTCAGCGACCAGATACCCGGCCGAAGCTTCGGATGCCCCCTTCCCCCGCCCCGCGAGCTGCAGATCGCTGACATCCAGGGGCTCCCCTCTCCTCAAGAAGACGCAGGACCCCTCGATCAGATTCTTCAGCTCCCGCACATTGCCGGGCCACGATTGCTCTAGCAGGAATCGCATCGCCCCGGGCGTGAATCCGCCGTACGGGCGATCGAGGGCTGTCAGGGTCTTCCGAAGGAAGTGCTCGGCAAGGAGAGGGATGTCATCCCGTCTCTCCCGCAAGGGTGGAACCCGCAGCGTGACGACCATCAAGCGGTAGTAGAGGTCTTCGCGGAACTCTCCATCCCGGATGGCCTGCTCGAGATCTCGATTCGTCGCGGAGAGCACGCGCACGTCGACCTTGCGCTCATGCGTCTCCCCCACCCTTCGAATCTCCTGGCTCTCCAGAGCGCGCAGGAGTTTCACCTGCAGCTTCACCGGCATCTCTCCGATTTCATCGAGAAGAAGGGTGCCTCCACTTGCCGCTTCGAAGAGCCCCTGCTTGTCCTGCACCGCGCCCGTGAAGGATCCCCTCTTGTGACCGAACATCTCGCTCTCGAGGAGATCGGCCGGCACAGCCCCGCAGTGGATTCGGAGCAAAGGACCGGACCCCCGTGGACTGCCCGCGTGGATCGCGGTCGCGACCAGTTCCTTCCCCGTGCCCGTCTCGCCCAGGATGAGGACTGGAGAGAGAACCTCTTGGACAAGACCGATCCTTTGCCGCAGCTCCTCGATCGCGCGGCTCCTTCCAAGAATCTCCGAAGCCCCCCGGGAACCAGGGAGCGACTGCCGCAGGCCTCGGTTCTCGCGCTCGAGCCCGGCGCGCGCGTCGAGAATCTCGCGATGCAGGCGCGCATTCTCGAGCGCGACGGCGGCCTGCGCGGCGAAAGCCTCCAGGACATCGAGGTCCTCTTGGGCGGGAAGGGTCTCCGGCCTCCGGCTGTCGAGATAGAGAACGCCGATCGGACCGTGCGTGGTCCGGACGGGGACACAGACGATCACGGAGAGATTCAGGGCCTGAATGCTCTCTTGGGTGCGGAACTCCTCGCGCTGGAGCGCGTCCGTGACCCACAGGGATCGTCCATCCCGGAAGGAGGTCGTCGCCAGGGAACGGCTCACCTCGCTCTCGAACGCCGCGTCGAGATGACCCAGGGAAGCATCGAACCCCCGCTCGACCCTGAGGCGGCCGTGTGGATCCGGCCGCAGGAGGAACCCTCTGTCGACACGACAGAGCCCGACGACCTCCTGCAGAATCGCCCCGATGAGCGTTTCCAGGTCCAGGATGGACGACAGAGACCGGACACACAGGACCAGCCGCTCGTACATGTTCAACCTGCGGTTGAGCTTCTCTGTCTCCTCCAATGTCCGGGTCTCTCTCTCCGCGAGCAGGCTCCTCTCGACCGCGCTCAGCGACCTGCCGAGATTCTGGAGAAGATCACGCGCTGCAGCTTGATCCGGCGGCGAGGCGGCTTCCTTCTCGGATGATGGCTCGCGCTCGGCGGGTTCGGGTTCACGTCTCATCGCAGAAAGACCTCCAGATCGGAACTCCCATCGCACAGCGCGCTGAGAGTCTCTCGGTCTCCTTCACACCACGAAAGGAAAAGGCGTGGATCGGGCAACAGGATGTAGGATTCCTGAAGGCCCGTCCCGCCGATCGCATCCAGCAAGTCCTTCAGCGCTTCGCGGGCGTTACGAAGGGCCGCGATGGCCATCGCCGTCTCGCCTTCGGCCCGCGCGACCATCGCCATCGCGGCATGGCACTTCCAGGTCCATGGGCGCAGGCCGATCTCGGTGCCACGTATCCCTGCCTCGCCAAGACTCCTGAGCCCCGCGGAGCGATCGGCGGAGCCCTCGCTTCCCGTACGGGCAGCAGCGCGCGCGAAGCCAGCAATGACACCAAGGTCGCCGCCGCACGGAAGCACGCCTGTCGCCGCTGCCTCAGCGAGCAGTGCCCGCGCATCACCAAGGGCACCCCACGCGGACTCGGCGAGCGACCATTCGACCAGCGTCCGGGCGACCTCATCTCCCGCTCTGATCCTCCTCGCCAGCCCGATCGCTCTCTCCCAACTGGCCCGCGCAACGTCTCGGTCGCCGCTGAGCCTTGCGAGTCTCCCGAGATCACGACGAAGAATCGCCTCCACCAGTGGATCAGGCTGCACGCTCAGGCGCCTCTCCGCCAGTCTGGACACCTCGGAAGCCATCTCCAGCATGCCTACATCAGTGAGGATCGCCACTTCGAGCGCGATGGCGCTTGTGAGATCGTCCTCCGCTCTCTCGGCCGCCAGCCCCTCACGTGCTACTCGACAGCAGTCCAGTGCCTCCAGCACACGCCCTTGGAGTTGAAGCACTGCAGCCAGGTTGCGCATCGTGAAGGCCAGGTGCATCGGATCGCGCAGATCTCGGTACGCGGCAAGTGCACTCCGGTTTGACGCTTCGCAATCAGCAAGCTGGCCAGCCTCAAAGTGGACACCTGCGAGGTTTGTCTGAGCTGTCGCTACTTGAATAGCGTCGCCCCGATCGTGCGCGACCAGGTAAGCCGTCTGCAGGAGCTTGGCCGCGTCCTCGAATCTCCCCTGTCGGAACGCAACCCCCCCCAGCGTCGCCGCGGCCAGCTGCCTTTCCCGAGCGCCCTCCGCCTCCAGGCACGCTTCGCAGACGGCATGCACCTTCGCATAGGCGGCGCCTCCGCTTCCGCGCGCCGAGAGGACTTCAAGGAGAGCATTGGCGAGTCGCAAACGCTCCGCGGGCGTCGTTCCCTCATCCGCCTCGTCGAGGAGAGCGAGACCGACGCGCTCGGCTTCCTCGAGCTGACCCAATGCGTTGAGGGACTTGATCAGCACGACGCCCGCCCCCCGCCGTATCGTCGGTCTCTCCGAGGCCCCAAGAAGAGGGCGGACCAGGTCGATGGCCTCCTGGCGTCGCCCCCCCCGGAACTCCAGGTGAGCCTCCAGCAGGACTCGCCACTCGCCGTCGAGAGATGGCCCGTCGCTCCGAAGGAGGGCCATGCATCGCGCAGGCGCCCCATCCTCAAACGCCAGCCAGGCGAGCAGATCGAGCCACTCCGGAGCGCATGCGGCCCCCACAATCCGCCTGGATTCCCAGAGCAGCTCGAAGGCGAGAGCCAGATCCCCTTTCCCAAGGAGCTCCTCGACGCCCGGCCGCGCATGCTTTCTCACACCGTCCGCGTCCGCCGCCCCCACCGCATGACGCAACGCCACCACATCGCCGCCGACGGCGCGCTCCAGATGCCGTCTGTGCGCATCGCGAATCGCCTGATGGCCTGCGAACGCCGCGAGGCTCTCCTCGTCCCATGGCGGGATCGCCCGCCTCAGTCTCCCCTCCTCGTCCTTGAGGAGCCATCCCCCGCGGACGAGCGGATCATCCTTTTCGGCGAGGGGTGCCTCTTCCGCGACGACGGCGGCGAGCAGATCCGCGATGCGTTTGCGGTCGCGCTCCCCCAACTTCGATCCCTGCGCGGCGGCGAAGGTTCGCCTCATCCTGCCTGCGCGCCGGCGGGCCTCCTCACCTCCCAGACGCTCGCAGATTCGCGCGTGAAGCAGCGCCCGCGTCCAATCCTCCTCGCCCCCCTCCGCGATGAGCCCAAACGCTGCAAGCGCCGCCTGCGCCTGGCGGGGGCCCACGCGCCCGGTTTCGACGCGGGTCTCGTCCGGCCTCGCTTCTCCGATCCGGCATCGGAGAGTGGACGCTCCTCCTCCAGGAGCAGGACCGAGGTGGACTTCGAGCAGACCCTCCTCGACGCGGCACGCACCGCCAAGAACCTCGGCGCGCGCTCGGAGCCTCTGAAGCAGGCGGTGGCGACCGCTTCCCGGCGGCCCCTCGATCACCCATCTCTCTTCCCGCGCCCTGCCGACGACCTCGTCCCAGCGCTTCTCGATCTCGGGGTCAGGGACGTAGGGAAGAGCGCTCGGCGCTGGCACCCGCCTCCGCTCGAGATAGCGATCGAGAGAGCCTGTCATGCTGTGGAGCGACTCCCATGCGGCCGATGCGCTGACCGGCCTTCGGTCCGGATCCGGATCGAGCATCGCCTCGACGACACGATCGAGACCCTCCGGAATCCCCGGCACACGGTCGCGCAGTCTGAGCTGAGGCCGGGAAGTCTGTCTGCGCAGCTGCTCGGTCGCATCCCCGCGGCCCCATGGGCTCTCACCGGTCCAGACCTGGACAAGGAGGCTTCCGGCGCCATAGAGGTCGACTCGATGGTCCCACTCGGCACCCGCGAGGATTTCGGGAGCGATGAATCCCCAGGTGCCTCGCGGCGGGGTCCGATCGCCGATTGGACACGCCAGACCAAGATCAATGAGGCAGAATCCGCGCGCGCTTCGAAGGACCTGGCTCGGCTTCAGGTCGAGATGCGCGTGGCCGACGGCATGGAGGGTCGCGAGGGCGCCCAGCACCTGCCGCAGGGCCTCGAGGCTGTCGGGCTCCCATCCGGGGGGAATCGCGGGGCCCCCATCCAGAGGCCCAAGCTCTTCCATCAGGTAGCCCCGCGATCCGTCTTCGAGGTGTAGGAATCCCTCCACATGGACCCAGGCGGGGTGGTGCAGCCTCTCCAGCAGCAGAAACTCCTCGGCGACCGCCCGGCGCGCCTCTTCTCCGGCGCTCGGGAGGACGATCTTGAGGACTTTCCTCTTCTCATCCAGTTGGTCGAAGACGCGGAACAGAGCGCGTTCCTTGCCGGCGCGCACCTCGCTGATTGCCCGCAGCCTTTCAGGCAATCCCGGGATCGACAAGGCCTGCGAACTCATCTCGCTTCGCTCCCAATCGATCAGCGTGCTCGGGTCAGCTTGGTCTGCATAACACGGCCGTCCGCGAACCGGGCGCGAAGAAGGTAGACGCCCGCGGGGAGCATCCGTCCGGCGGCATCGCGTCCGTCCCAGGCCAGCGCGTCGTCACAAACCGCGCGGCTCCAGAGTCTCCGGCCCGCAAGATCGATGATCTCGCACGACCATCCCAGACGGAGCACCCCCCCCTGAGTGAAGAGCCGCACAGGTCCCGTCGATGGATTGGGAGCCACGACAAGCTGGAACCTGTCCGTCCCGCCTCCCTCGCTCACCAGGGCCGGGTTCCTCGTGTTGCGGAACAGGTACTCCCCGATGTTCGAGTCCCAGTTCGAGACCGCAAGGTCGAGATCGGTGGACGAGACGTAGGTCACGCGGACATCGGCGTATGTCGGCGGGGGCGCGTCCAGGATGAACCATGCGTCGTCGGGGTCGAGGTAGACATCCTCCGGGTCGATCTCCGAATCGCCCACGATCACCCGTATGAGCTCGCGCGCAGGTCTCGACGGCAGGTAGAAGAGGCGTCGGGCTCCGTCGCCGACAAAGTCGGCAGAGAGACCCCGCTGCAAGGCATCGTTGTCGACATCCTCCCACACCTCGTTCTCGATGACCGAATCGGTCGCCGACGTGTAGGACGGATTGGCCCCAAGAACGCCGGCGACATTCTCATAGATCCGCACCGGGTCCCACCAGGTCCCCGCCGCGAGATCCAGGTCGCCGTCCTCATCGATGTCGACGAAGGAGACGTGGGAGCCGTAGCCCGTCTGGTTCGAGACCCAACCGGGAACGGTGGAGAGGGTTCCGTTGCCGAGATTCAGGTAGAGTTTGAAACGGCCGCTACCCCCGAGCTGGCTGTTGTCCGCGATCGCCAGATCGATCCACCCGTCTCCGTTGAGATCCCCGGCCGCGGCCGTGTTCGCGTAAATGGAGGCGTCGGTCGATGACCATCCGGCCGTAGTCTGGATCGCCCCGGCCTGTGAGAAGTAGATCCGATTGGGACAGGAGGAGCCGGCGAAGGCCAGATCGAGCGCCCCATCGCCGTTGAAGTCGGCCCATGTCACGTCCAGGGAGTACTCGACCTCGGTCGACAGCCAAGCGGGAGCGGTCCCCAGGACGCCGCCGTCGTTCCGGAAGATCCGGCGCCGCTCGGGCGAGTTCTCGTAGTCCTCGCCGGCGGCGCAGGCGAGGTCCGGGTCGCCATCCATGTCCATGTCGCCGAAGGCGACGCTGAAACAGTAGAAGTCCTCGGCAGACTGCCAGATCGGAGTAGCGCTGAAGGTTCCATTCCCGTTGCCCCGGTAGAGCTTCACCTTTCCCGGCGTGCTGAAGCCGCTCGGTCCGATGTATACGGCCACGGCGCAGTCGACGAAGCCGTCGCCGTCGACATCGGCCAAGTCGAGATGGCCGTGGTAATCGATGTCGGTCGAACTCCAGGTGGGCGCGAGAGGGAAGTTCCCGTTCCCTTGGTTGAGATAGACCACCAACCGCTGGCGGGCCATGTCGTTGCCGTTGGCGACGACCAGGTCGACCCAGCCGTCACCATTCAAGTCGGAGACCCCGAGTCCGGTCCCGTACTGCCCGTTGGGCGTCGACTGCCAGTACGGAGATGTCTGGAGCGGGATGACGCCGCCCGCGGAACCGATGAACGCGATGAGAAGCAGGCAAGCAGCTGGGACGATCCGATGCATCCGCATGGTGAACTCCTGGTCACATCCTGTGGCCGCAGGGGACCCGACCCGGGTCCCGGTTGTCGAGCTTGCGTCAGCTATTCTAAACAGCGAGGGGGTCTATGTCAACGAATGGCTACACCCGGGCCAGCAGCCAGCCATGTTCCGGGAGAGGTGGCACAGGCGAAAGGGACCGGCCCCTGGGGAGCGCAGGCATGGAAGAGGCTTGGCGCTCCCAGCGAGGGGGCGCGGCTCAGTCGAAGAAGCGGTAGCGAAGGATGGCCCCGATCGCCGCGATCCCGTCCTTCAGCCGGATCTTCTTCCCTTCGGAATAGCCCCTGCTCCTGTAGCTCACAGGGACTTCCAGGAAGCGCGCTCCCCCCCGGGCCAGCTTCGCGGTCACCTCCGGCTCGAAGCCAAACCGGTCGGAACGAAGACGGAGCGACTGGAGTGTCTCGCGCTGGATGCACTTGTAGCAGGTCTCCATGTCCGTCAGGCGTAGGCCGTTCAGGAGATTCGAGAGGGTCGTCAGGAACCGGTTCGCCAGGTAGTGGAGAACCAGGCGCCTCTCCCCTCCCTGACGCAGGTACCGGGATCCGTAGACGACGTCCGCCACGCCGGCCTCGATCGGCGCGAGGAGCGCCGGAATCTGTTCCGGGTCATACTCCAGATCCGCGTCCTGGATGACTACGAGATCCCCGGTCGTGTGCGGTATCGCGGTCCGGATCGCCGCTCCCTTTCCACGGTTGGTCGCGTGACGGAAGAGGCGAACGCGGGGATCGCTGATCCCTGCGAGAATCTCGGGCGTTCCGTCGCGGGAGGCGTCATCGACGATCAACAGCTCCAAGTCCAGGGGCACCTCAAGGACCCGGCGCACGACCGTCTCCACCGTCGCCCGCTCGTTGTAGACGGGCATGATGATGCTCACCTTCACGCTCTCGCTCCGGCGCACGGCATCGCTCTCGACATGCGGATCAGCCTAGCAGCAGGCGCTCTCGCCGGCAAAGGCATCGAGGTAGAGCCTCTCGACCCGCTCCACCATCGTCCCGATCCCATGTTCCGCGGCGACCCGCCGCATCGACTCGATCTCCATCGACCGCAGCCGGTCGCGGTCGCGGGAGAGATCCATGATGGCCGAGGCCCACGACGCAGGCTCGCGGCGCAGCAGGAGCCCGGCCGGCGGCTCCCCTCCCAGAAGCTCGTCGAGCGCTGCGATCTGCGACCCCAGAACTACCACACCGGCCTGCATCGCCTCGAGGACGGCCAGCGGCTGCCCTTCCCACCGTGACGGGAAAAGCAGCAGATCCAGTTCATCCAGGAAGTCCTCTGCATGGTCGATCTCACCCATCCAGACGAGAGAGCCCGCTGGACAGCCATCGGCAAGTCCTTCGCGAAGCCGCTTCGCGAGGGGGCCGTCGCCTGCGATACGCAAGGTCCATCCGCCTGGCATGGCGCCCTTCAGGTGCCTCACGACATCGATGAGAAAGAGAGGATCCTTCTGTGGGGCGAGCCGCCCGAGGAACCCGAGGCGAAGCGTCCCCCCTCCTCTCTCGCTCGGAGGCCGCCGCCTCGGAGGGATGCCGTTCGAGATCCTCACGACGCGACTTGGGGGCAGACCGCCGCGGATCAGGACCTCGCGATCCGCCTCGCAGACGGCGATCGTCCGCTTCGCGAGCCGACAGAGGAACGCCTGCGCTCGCAGCCGCGCGCCCGCGAGCCCCTCGCTCCCCAGCCCATGCCGCGTCTCAACGACAAGAGCGATCCCGGCGATGCGGCCCGCCAGACACGGAAGACGTCCGCTATGCGCGTGGAGGATATCGATCTCACGCTCCTTCAGCAGCGATACCAGCCGGAAGACGTAGGTCGGATCCGGGCCCCGCGTCCGCCGCAGATGGACGACGGGAATCCCGGCGCGCTCGAAGGCAGCCTCCGCCGGCCCACTTCGGCTCACCGCGACCAGCGGCTCCCATCCTCTCATCTTGAGGCCTTGCGTCAGGGCCAGGACGTGGCGCTCCGTACCGGCGAGGGCCGCTCGATGCAGGACGTGCAGGACTCTTCGCGACGGCATCACGGGCTGATGGCGAAGGGATGAGGAACGAAGCAGAGGACGAAAACAGCAAGGGCCGCGAGTCCCAGAAGGATCCGCCGCCGGTCGAGCGGCGCGCTCCGCAGCTTCGTGGCGGGGTGCTTCACCCCGAGCACAAGCAACAGGGCGAACCAAACGAACCAGCCGGAGAAGACCAGCGCGCCTAGCAGACCCAGGCCTCCGAGGCAGACGAAGGAGAGCCAGATCGATCTCCTGCCCAGCAGGCCATAGGCCACATGGCCGCCATCCAGCATCCCGATCGGGATCAGGTTCAGTCCGGTCACGAACAGGCCCGTCCACCCCGCCAGGGCGACGGGATGCAGAAGGACAACGGCCGAGGAGTCCACGTCCCCAAGGACGATCCTCTGCAACAGCGAGAAGATGAGGGAGTCTCCGAGGACCAGGCCGGGGGTGGGCATGGGACCCTCGACGACGCGGGAGAGGGCAAGACCCAGGACGCTGACCGGCAGGGCGACAGCGAGCCCCGCCAGGGGGCCCGCGATGCCGATGTCGTAGAGGATCCTGCGCTCCCCCGTGCGCAGGCGCATGCGGATCACCGCTCCAAGCGTCCCGAGGAAGGAGATCTGCGGCGGAAGGGGGATGAAGTAGGGCAGCGTGGAGGGTACCGCGTAGCGCCTGCACATCAGGTAGTGCCCCATCTCATGCACCAGGAGAATGGCCACGACGCAAGCGCCGTAGAGAAACCCGTTCGCGAGGGTCGTCGTCAGCAGGGTCAGGGCGAAGAGGACGCCGGGCACGAGGAGTTCGCGTCGAGTGGGTCCCCGCGCCTCGACCGTGTCCCCCCGCGCCTCAGGAGCGTCGAGGCTCCAGTAGGGTATGCGGGCAAGCTGTTCCCGGACGTTCAACCGTCGATTCCTCCCGCCGCCAGAGCCTGGGAGTATAGCATCGACTTCGGTCGTCGGCCCCTCGTCCATGCCATTGCCTCTGGCCGTGGCTCCCTCCGACGACTATCATCCCCCTGACAAGGAACCCCTATGGACGCGGTCTCGATTCAGGGCATCTCCAAGAGTTTCCAGAGCCAGAAGGCTGTCGACCGGCTCAGCCTGGACGTTCCGGTCGGCTCGATCTTCGGTCTGCTCGGGCCGAACGGATCTGGCAAGACGACTACGATCCGCATGATCCTGAAGATCCTGCTCCCTGACGAGGGGACGATCCGCGTTCTCGGCTCTGATCTCGACGACGCCGGCAAGCGCAAGGTCGGCTACCTCCCCGAGGAGAGAGGCCTCTATCGGTCGATGCGCGTCCTCGATCACCTGGCCTTCCTCGGAGCGCTTCACGGACTGAGCCTGCGCGAGGCGCGCGCCAGGGGAAAACGCTGGCTCGAGCGCTTCGAGGTCGGAGACTGGGCGAACCGGAGGATCCAGGAACTGTCGAAGGGGATGCAGCAGAAAGTCCAGTTCATCGGGACGGTGCTTCACGAGCCCGAGCTCGTAATCCTCGACGAGCCCTTCTCGGGGCTCGATCCCGTGAATGTCCGCCTCCTCAAGGACGCGATGCTTGAGTTGAGGGACCGCGGCTGCACCGTGATCTTCTCGACGCACCAGATGGAGCAGGTGGAGAAGAGCTGCGACCGGATCTGCCTCATCCACAAGGGCCGCGCCGTGGTCCAGGGGCCCCTCGCCGAAGTGCGCGCGCTCCATGGCGACGACACGGTCCAGGTGGAGTACTCCGGGGATCTGCCCCGCGATCTCCTCGACTCGATGGAAGCGGAGTACCGGGACCACGGCCGGTACGTGGAGATTCACCTGAAGCGCCCCGACGATGCAGGAGCGCTGCTGCGCCGGCTGGTCGAGCGGGTCGAGATCCGACGATTCGAGGTGGCGGAAGCCTCTCTCGAGGAGATCTTCATCAGGCTGGTGGAGGGGGCGCGGTGAGACAGCTCTGGACGATCCTGAGGCGCGAGTACCTCGAGAGGGTCCGCCAGCGCTGGTTCATCATCGGCACAGTCCTCGGCCCCGTCTTCATGCTGGGAATCACGGTCGTCCCCGGTTATCTGGGGTCGCGCTCGACGGGCCGCTCGATCATCCTGGCCTGCATCGACCAGACGGGAGCCATGGAGCAGCGCCTGGAGACGGCGCTGTCGGATACGCTTCCCGATGGGTCCCGCCGGTACACGCTCGCCTGGGAACAGGCCCCCGCCGACACCGTCGCGGCGCGCATGCAGATCGACCGCCTGCGCGAACGGGTCCTCGAGGGCGAGTTCACGGGGATCCTCTGGCTCCCTCCCGACGCGCTCGATGGCGGCGATGCCCGTCTCTACGCGCAGGGCCTTGCCGACCCGGAGATCCTCGGGAGGATCCGCGAAGCGATCAACCGGACGGCGATGGTTCATCGCCTCGCTCAGAGGGGCGTCACCATCGATGACACCGAGGCGATTTCGAGGGACATCCGCTTCCGCAGTTTCAAGGTGACGAAGGACGGGATGCGCGAGGGCGGATTCGCCACCGACATCATCGCCGGGTTCGTGCTGGCCTTGATCCTCTACATGACGCTCTTGATCTACGGCGTCAGCATCCAGCGCTCGGTGCTCGAGGACAAGAACTCGCGGATCGTCGAGATCCTCCTGACCTCCGTGCGGCCGCTTCCGATCATGCTTGGCAAGATCCTGGGCGTCGGGAGCGTTGGCCTGACGCAGTATGCCATCTGGTCCCTGGTGGCTATCGCAGGAACCGCCTACATTCGAGCGACAAGCCCGGTGCTGGCGAACATGACCGCGATCCCTCCGCTCAGCCTCGTCTTCTTCGTCGTCTACTTCCTACTCGGCTACTTCCTCTACGCAGGCCTGTTCGCGGCCGTCGGCGCGATGGTCACGAACGACCAGGAAGCCCAGCAGCTCAACTGGCCGGTCTCGCTGCTGCTCGTCGTTCCCATGCTGCTGCTCCAGATGATCCTCCGAGACCCCGACAGCACGGCGAGCGTCGTGCTCTCCCTGGTGCCGTTCTTCAGCCCCGTCCTGATGCTGATGCGAATCAACCTTCACACGCCGCCCGCGTGGCAGCTCGCCCTATCCGTCGGGATCCTCCTGGTCTCGGTCCTCGCGGTGGCGGCGATCGCGGGGCGGATCTTCCGCATCGGCATCCTTGTTTATGGCAAGCGGCCCACGCTCCCCGAGATCCTGCGGTGGGTTCGCGAATCATGATGTCGGATCGGATGCTCGCTCGCCCGCCGCGGCGCGAGGCGCGCTGAGGGGAAAATGGCCATCGAGGGATTCGTCGTCGTCTATCGAGCGGCCGGGCTTGCCGAAGCGGAGATCGTCAAGGGGTACCTCGTGGCGCAGGGCATCCCGGTCGATCTCGCCTACGAGAGCGCGGGGCCGGCCATCGGAATCACGATGGATGGCCTGGGCGAGGTGCGCGTGGCGGTCCCTGCCGAGTGGGAAGAAGCGGCGCGCGGCGCAATCCGCCGCAGGCTCGCCGAGGCGGCCAGGCAGCGCGCGAGAGCCTCCATGAGGGTCGTTCCTCCCAGGGAGACGGAACCCCCCGCTCGGGAATCGGATTCCGAGACGCCGTGAGTCGGCCCAAACTCTCTCCGACGGACGCGAGCGCCGACCGAGCAAGACCACTGATCGCGCCTCCCTGGGCCGTCGCGGCCGCCGGCGTCGCGCTCGCAGGGCTGCTTCTCATCACGCTCCGCGACTTCTACAACGACGACGCATTCATTCCCCTGCGCTATGCGCGGAATCTGCTGGACGGCGCCGGCATCGTCTGGAATCCAGGCGAGCGAGTCGAAGGATACACGAGCCTCCTCTGGGTGCTTTGCTCGGCCGCCCTCGGTATTGCAGGGCTCGATCTGGTTTTGGCGAGCCGCCTGCTCGGCATGATCGGTCTCCTGCTTCTCCTCGTGCTCCTGGCCGTCCGAGAGGGGCCGGACGGATCCCGCACGGCCCTTCTTCTCGGAAGCATGGGACCGCTCGCGGCCTGGGCCATCGGAGGGCTCGAGACGCTTGGCTTCGCATGCCTGATCAGCGTCGCCCTCCTCTCCGCGGGGCGCCTCATCGAGTCGCTTGACCAGGCCAACCGGCTGCGCCCCGGAGCCTTTCCGCCGGGAACCCGAGGAGCAGCATTCCGCGTCGGCCTCGTCTTCGGTCTCGCCGAGCTGTGCCGGCCGGAGGCGACGCTCTTCGCGGCCGTCGCCATCGGCTGCCTGCTCGCGACAGGGATCCGTCGGGTCGGCCCGCGAGACGCGCTCCGGATGGTCTCGACCTGCGCGCTTGGCTTCGCGGTCCTCTTTGTCCCCCGCCTCCTGTGGCGCATCGCCTACTACCGCGACTTCGTTCCGAACACATTCCACGTGAAGGCGGGAGCGGGATTCACGGTGCTCCCCGACGGTCTGCTGTATCTCGCGGACTTCCTCCTGTACTACCCCGCTCTGCCGCTGCTGGCTCTCGCCGGCTGGCACGGTTGGCGGACGCGCCCCCTGGCCGCGTCCGAGCGCTTCGCGCTCCTGGCCTCCGCCGTCTACCTGCTCTACGTGGTTTGGATCGGCGGCGATCACATGCAGTGGTTCAGGTTCCTCGTGCCCATCCTCCCGATGCTCTTTCTCGTCTGCGCGCGGAGAATCGCCCCGTCCGCGCTCGATCGACGCAGGGAGGCCCTCTCGCTCCTCTTGATCCTGGTCTTCTGCTTCATGAACGTGGTGTCGACAGTCCACCTCGCCCGCGAGAGGCGCTGGGGGGAGATGGAAAGCCCCGCGAGAAACGGGCGGGCCGTGGGCCTCCAGATCCGCGACGCGTGGCCGCGGGGCTCGTTGGTCGCCCTGAACACGGCCGGGTCGACTCCCTACTACTCGGGGCTGCCCTGCATCGACATGCTGGGCCTCAACGACAAGCGGGTCGCCAGGCGGAAGATGCCGCCGCCGGATCCCGGTTTGCCCTGGGCAGGACTGCAGGGCCACCACAAGGGCGACGGGGCGTACGTCCTTTCCCGCTCGCCTCGATTCATCATCTTCGGAGGCTCCGAGGGGTACCCCGAGCCCTGGTTCTCGGGCGACTTCGAAATCTACAGCGACCTCCGGTTCAAGAGAGCCTACCGGCTGCGCGAGGTGATGATTCCCACCGGCGGCGCGGAGCCGCTGTTGTTCCGCTACTACGAGCGGATGGAGCCCTGAGGCAGCACCCGGATCAGCCTCCGCGTACTCCTCGCGCGCTCCGGCGGCTATACTGGACGGTTATCGTACGGGCCCGACGAGCAGGCGGCACGGGATCGCCGCCGGCCTTCGACCCGAGAAGGAGGCAGGATGGTCGAGAAGGAGAGGATCCTGGACGCCCTGCGGGAGGTCCGATTCCCGGGTTTGGAGCGAGACATCGTCTCGCTCGGATACGTGCGAGGGATCGCGAAGGACGGAGACCGATGGCGGGTCGCGCTGGAGATCGCGACCAACGATCCCGCAGCCGCCGGCGAGATCGAGGCGGATGTCAGAAGGCGGTTCGGCGCGCTCGGCGTCCCCTTTGAGCTCGATCTGTCGCTGCCGCATCGGCAGGCCGTCCAGCCGGGGCAACTCGCCCCCGGCGCAGTCGACCTGCTTGCCGGGGTTCCTCTGAAGATCGCCGTCGCGAGCGGCAAGGGCGGGGTCGGGAAGTCGACCGTGGCCGTGAACCTCGCCGTGGCCCTCGCCAGTCTGGGGAAGGCAGCCGGCTTGCTCGACTGCGACATCTACGGCCCGAGCGTGCCCCTCATGCTGGGGATGGAGAACGAGCGCCCCCTGATCGCGGACCAGAAGCTCCTGCCGCTGCAGCGCCACGGGGTTCGAAGCATGTCGATCGGGTATCTGGTCGATCGGGCCACACCGGTCATCTGGCGAGGCCCGATGGTCGGCAAGGCGCTCGAGCAACTGATGACCGATGTCGCGTGGGATGGGATCGACACCCTCGTTCTCGATCTCCCGCCGGGAACGGGGGACGCCCAGATCTCGATCGCGCAGCTCGTCGCCCTCTCGGGAGCGGTCATCGTCACGACTCCGCAGGATGTCGCTCTGATCGACGCCGGCAAGGGAGCCGCGATGTTCGAGAAGGTCCATGTCCGAGTCCTCGGATTGATCGAGAACATGAGCTACTTCGCCTGTCCCCATTGCGGCGAGCGCACCGAGATCTTCCGAGGAGGAGGCGGACGCCGCGAAGCGATGCGGCTGGGCATCCCCCTGCTGGGGGAGATCCCGATCGATCCGCGCATACCAGTGGGCGGCGACCTCGGCAGCCCAGTCGTCGCGGAAGCTCCGGACTCGGAGGCGGGGCGCGCCTTCTTAGCGGCCGCGCGGGCCTTGCTTGACGCTCTGGGCGCCGGGGCGACGGTCGGCCGGACGTGAGGAGGGTCCGGCTCGACGAGATCCGTCCCTGGATTCTCGACTTGAGCGAGCGAACTCCCCCGTTGCGATGGGAGGAGATCTTCGCGGTACCCGTGCGCGGCGTCGAGCTCGAGATCGGGTCCGGAAAAGGGAGATTCCTGCGGGAGCAGGCCGCCTCCCGCCCCGAGACCGGCTTCCTTGGCGTTGAGCGGGCGGGCAAGTGGTTCTCGCTGTGCGCGGAGCGCCTTGCCCGCGACGGCCGGAGGAATGTCATCCTCGCGCGCGCGGACGCCTTCGACCTCCTGTCGCGCTGGGTTCCGGAGGGATGCCTGCGCGCCATCCACGTCTACTTCCCCGATCCGTGGCCAAAGAAGCGCCACGCCAAGAGGCGTCTCCTCTGCCCCGCCCTCTTCGACCTCGCGGCGCGGGCGCTCGAGCGCGGGGGGATCCTTGCGATCGCGACCGATGTCGAGCCCTACTTCGCGGCGGCGCGGGAGTGGCTCGCGGGCCATCGCTGTTTCGAGGAGACCGGGGCCCCCGAGCTGGCGGCGGCTTCCGAGGCGACGAACTACGCCGTCAAGTATGCGAAGCAGGGGCGGACCCTCTGCTTCTGCGTCTTCAGCCGGACGGCCGATCCTCCTCCGCCCGCGCCTCTTCCCCCGATGGCGGCGCCGGGTTGCGGCGGTAGGTGCCCTTCTCTCTCGTCAGAAGCTTCGCCATGATCAGCTCCCGGCGGAGCGTGCAGAAGTCGCCGTGGAATCCGGAGAGGATCTCGTTCACCTCGGACTCCTTGTAGTCCCGACCCGCCTCGAATGATCGGGCCAGGATCCGCAGCACGATCTCCCGGCGGCTTCGCCGCGCCGGGATCTGCTTCAGCCGCCCCCCATCGAAGAATCGCCTCCGGATCTGCTCTTCCGCCCCCTCGGTTCTACCGGAGGGCCGGTTGGAGACGCTCTTCAGCCAGGCGCGCAGCTCCCCCTCCTCGATCCTCCAGTCCTTTCCGATCTTGTAGGCAGGTATCTCGCCCGCGAGCAGCTTCCTGACCAAGACCTGATGGTTGAGCTTCAGAAGGGTCGCCACTTCCGCTGCCGTATAGAAACGCATCTCCTGTTGAGGACTTTCAACCATGTAATACCTCCTATAAATAGTATAGAGGATTCTACCGGATTGTCAAGAATATTACAGGACTATAGCGCCACGCTCGCCCACCTGCCTCCAACCCCTTTCGGGCGGGGGCCAGCATGCTAGACTCCCCCGACAGGGGTGGAGGCCATGGACTCAAGGGTCAGCTGGCACGAGTACTTCATGGGGATCGCGCATGTCGTCGCGACCCGATCGACATGCGACCGGAAGAACGTGGGGGCGGTCATCGTGCGGGACCGCACGATCCTCTCGACCGGCTACAACGGCAGCATCCGGGGCATGCCCCATTGCGACGAGGCCGGCCACATGATCGAGAACGGGCACTGCGTCGCCACGATCCACGCCGAGACCAACGCCATCCTCCAGGCCGCGAAGAACGGCGTCCGCATCGACGGGGCCGAGATCTACACGACGGCGAGCCCCTGCTGGAGCTGCTTCAAGATGATCGCGAACGCCGGCATCAGGACGATCTACTTCGGGGAGTTCTACCGCGACGAGCGGATCTTCCGGCACGCCGAGCTTGCCGGGATCGCCCTCGTCGATCTCTCGGGCGGACGCCCCGAGCGGCGATCAGAGGAGACCGGCTAGGCTACAGGAAGGACCCGGCAGGGCCGAAGGGATAGGAAGGTCAACAGAGGGAGGGCGATGTGGACGAGCTGACACGGACGCTGCACGACCAGGGCGATGAGGAAGAGGAAGAGAATACGGACGAGGGGCCTCCCGCGCAGAAGGAAGAGGAGCCGAAGCTGCTCGAGCGACTCCTGAAGACCAGGACGATCCTGATCTCCGAGGAGATCACGGCGGACGTGGCCCGACGCGTCTATCAGAACCTCCTGCTCCTCGAGGCGGCGGATGGGGCCAAGCCGATCACCGTCATCATCAACAGCCCCGGCGGGGAAGCCGACTCGGGATTCGGCCTCTATGACATGCTCCACTTCGTGCGCCCTCCGGTCCGGACCCTCGTCGCCGGCCTTTGCGCCAGCGCGGCGATTCTCGTCTTCATCGCCGCCGAGTCGGGGTCGCGCCTCAGTCTTCCCCACTCCCGCTTTCTCCTGCACCAGCCGTCCTCGGCGAGCTTCGGCCAGGCATCCGATCTCGAGATCGCGGCCAACGAGATCATTCGACTGCGGGACAAGTACAACCATCTCATCAGCGACGCCACGGGCAAGTCCACCGAGACGGTTTCCCACGATGCGGATCGGGACTTCTGGATGGCGGCGCCTCAAGCCGTGGAGTATGGGCTGGTGAGCAGGATCATCACACGGCGGACCGACATGGACGGCGCCTGATACGCCCTATGGGGTCAAAGCGAGCCCCCGGAGCCTGGTTGCGGATCCGGGGGCCCTCGCTTACCTGGAGCTGATCGGGATCGAACCGACGACCTCATGACTGCCAGTCATGCGCTCTCCCAACTGAGCTACAGCCCCATCGCGCGCATGGTCACCGGCCAGTCACGAACCTAGCGACGCGAGGCGTCGACTGTCAATCGAAAAGCCCCTTGCAAACCGCCGCGTCCCGTCGTGTATCCTGTGCGGGCCACGAGCGAATGAGCCGGAGTGGTGAAACTGGCAGACACGCGGGACTCAAAATCCCGTGAGGGCAACCTCGTGTGGGTTCGACTCCCACCTCCGGCAAGTCCGACCCGCGACCGCCCTCGCGTTCGCCTCGCGTCGCAGCGTCCGCCCCGCTTCCCCCGCCCGCAGCTACATGATAGCGTGCGGCCTGTCGTTGACGAGGAGACCGGCTCGTACCGGCGGCCCGGGAGGAGAGATTGTCCCAACTTTGGCTTTGGCTGATCTTCGCCTCGGTGGCGGTACTGACTCTCGGGATCGACCTCGGGGTTCTCCACCGCAGGGCGCACGCCGTCCGGCCGAAAGAGGCCGCCATCTGGAGCGGCGTCTGGGTCACCCTCGCCCTCTCCCTCGGGCTCCTCGTCTTCCTCGTGGAGGGGCACGCCAAAGGGCTCGAGTTCCTCACCGGATATGTGATCGAGCTCTCCCTCTCGGTCGACAACATCTTCGTCTTCGTACTGATCTTCGCCTACTTCGGCGTCCCCGCCGACTACCAGCACAGAGTCCTGTTCTGGGGCATCGTCGGCGCCGTCGTGATGCGCGGCTTCTTCATCTTCTTCGGCATCATGCTGCTCCAGTACTTCTACTGGCTCGTCTACATCCTGGGAGCAGTCCTCATCTGGGGCGGGATCCAGCTCCTCCGGCAGAGCAAGATCGGCGTCGACCCGGAGAAGAACCGGCTGCTCAAGCTCTTCCGGCGGACCGTTCCAATGGTGCAGGACTACGATGGGCAGAAGTTCTTCTGCCGCCGCAGGGACCGCCTCCTCGCTACCCCGCTCATCGCCGTCCTCCTCGTTGTCGAGACGACAGACGTGGTCTTCGCTCTTGATTCGATTCCAGCGATCCTCGCTATCACTCGCGATCCCTTCATCGTCTTCGCCTCGAACATCTGCGCAATCCTCGGCCTGCGATCGTTCTACTTCCTCTTCGCCACCCTCGTCGATCGTCTGCACTATCTGCAGTACGGCCTGGCGGTCGTGCTCTGCTTCGTCGGGGTCAAGATGGTCCTCTCGCACTTCGTCAAGATCCCGATCGGAGTCTCCCTGGAGTTCGTCGCGGCGGCCATCGCCGTTTCTGTCATCGTCTCGCTCATGAGGCCCGGGAAGAGCCGGCGGGAAGCCGTCCAGGCCGAGGCCGCGGAATCGTGATGCGTCGGGGGAGCTGGACTGAAGGGGCGCGCCTTGCGCCATTCACCTCCTGGCGGATCGGCGGCCCTTGCCGCGCGCTCGCAGAGCCCGCGACGCCGGAGGAGCTGACCATCTCGCGCAGAGAAGCGGAGCGCCTCGGCTGGCCGGTCTTCCTGTTGGGAGGCGGGACGAACCTGCTGGTCGCCGATGAGGGGTATCCCGGTCTGGTCGTTCGCTACGCGGCCCGGGGAAGGAGCCTCGAGGTGATCGGGGATCGCGCCATCGTCCGCGCGGAGGCCCGTATGCCTCTGGCCGGCCTCGCCCGCGAAACCGCCCGGTCGGGATGGGCGGGGATGGAGTGGGCGGAGGGGATTCCCGGAACCCTGGCCGGCGCCGCCGTCGGCAATGCCGGCGCCTACGGGGGGCAGATGGCCGATGTCGTCGTGGGAGTGGAAGTCGTCCTGCCCGACGGCAAGCTGGAAACCTGGCCTCCCGGTAAGATGGAGTACGGCTACCGCCGCTCTGCCCTCAAGGGGCGCGATCCCGCGGGCCCTACCGTCGTGGCCGTTCAGATCGAGCTTGAGCGGGACGATCCGGAGCGCCTTGCGGCCGAGATCCGACGGATCGCCGGCGAAAGGAAGTCGAGGACGCCGGCCGGGGCTTCCTGCGGATCTGTCTTTCGCAACCCGCCCGGAACCTCGGCGGGCAGGCTGATCGACCAGGCGGGCTGCAAGGGACTGCGAAAGGGAGGCGCGTTCGTCAGCGATCTGCACGCGAACTACATCTTGAACGAGGGTGGAGCGCGAGCCCGCGACGTCCTCGATCTGATCGACGAAGTGCGCCGTCGCGTTCGCGGAGCCTTCGGGATCAGTCTGGAGCTGGAGATCCAGCTGGTCGGCTTCGGCGAGTCAGTCTGACGATCCCGAGGTCAGGGAGCCACGAAGAGCCGAAGCCAGGCCTCCTCGCGCGCGCGAAGCGCGGCGATGGCGCCGGCGCCCGGCTTCCCCTGCTGGAGGATGCAGAAGGCGTAGCGTTCCCCTCCGGCCCGATCGACGTAGCCGGCCATGCTGCTCACGCCGATGTCGCCGAGCGTCCCTGTCTTGGCGCGCAGCCCCGGGGCGCCGCCGTCTCGGAAGCGCTTCTCCATGGTCCCCTCGTCCCCGGGGCGGGCGAAGGAGGCATAGAGGTCCGGGAAGATCCTCTCTTCGCCGTGCGCCCAGGCGAGGAGGCGCACGATCTGCTCGGCGGAGATCCGGTTCGAGGGAGAGAGGCCGCAGCCATCCTTGAGGATCGGCAGGGGATCCAGACCGACCCTGCCGCGGAGCCACTCCTCGACCCTCGCCCTTCCCGCCGCCGCGGACCTGTCCGCGCCGAGATCCACCAGGAGAAGATCCGCCATGAAGTTGTTGCTCCAGAGATTCATGCTCCGAACGAGGAGCGAGAGCGGCAGGGACTCGAGCGTGGCGAGCGGGTAGGCCCCGGCCGGCGGAGCCCCGAGTCGTACTCCGGAGACCCCGATCCCCTGCTGCGCCAGGATGCCGCGCAGCATCCCGCCCGCGAGAAAACCCGGATTGCGGGTCGATCGGAAGATTCGCGCCGGGCCCGACCCATGGGCGATCGCGCCCTCGAGAGTCCACACTTCCCTCTCCCCATCGAAGCTCCGCCTCGCGACGACCGGCGCGGTCGCCTTCTCAAGAACCGTCTCGACGAGGCTGTTGCTCTCGATCCCTGGAAGGGGAAACGGCTCAATCCGGCACTCCGCCCTCTCTCCAACGCTCGCTCCCGGCAGGATGAGGAACGAGACGCTGTTGAAGTTCACTCCGAGAATCGAGACGGGGGCCGCATACGGGCTGTCCGAGGCTTCCGCGAGCCGCAGCGAATCGAGGTCAGCCACGATCGGAGCGGCAACGACGATGTCGCCCCGCACCTCCGTGAGGCCCGAGATCGCCGCTTCACGGCCCAGGAGCCAGAGACGCTCGGAGACGAGGAAGGGGTCTCCATCCCCGACCAGGTACAGATCCCCTTCGAGGATCCCGCCGCGCGCTTCCTGCTCCCGGAGGAGCGACGTGGAGAACCGATGCCCCGGGCCGAGCATGTCGAGGGCCGCCGCGCTCGTCACGACCTTCTGCACGCTCGCGGGGGGGAGCATCAGCTCCCCTCCGATCGCGACCCTCTCCCCCGCTCCGCAGACCGGCGCGAAGACCACGCCGACGGCGATCGTCTCGTCTTCGTTCGCGGCGCGCAGCGCATCCGCGAGGGCCGCGGGCGTCCCCGCCGATGATCGAGCGGCGATCAGCGCGATCGCGAAGAGAAGAGCGATGCGCGGGCCCTGCGCCGTTCGCCTTCCGCGACCGCGGGAGGGGCCGGAGATCAGATCCTCCGCGCGGCGGAGAAGAGCGGCCGAACCCTTGATCCCCCGAGCGTCCGAGAGCGAAGCGCGCCCGCTGGGCATCCTGTGTCAGTCCTCCAGCTCGAATCGCTGGAGGGGCGTCCGGCCCGCCAGCAGGTCGACCGACAGCTCCGCCAGAACCGATGGATTCTCGAGGCCGAAGCGAGCGAGGACGTCCGGATCGACTTCGCCGAGCATGCCGGCAACAGCGCCGTCGGGCATCAGCAGCCGCGCGCAGCGGCCCTTCAGAAACGGCGCCTCGGACGCGGCCTCCCAGGAGGGAGTCACGCCGAACTCCCGGGCGACCGCCTCGGCGTAGGCCCGCGCATCGGTGAATCCCACCTTGGGTCCGATGATCCCGAAACCCACCGACCGCCGCTCGCGCGCGCGCGTCTCCGACTGCTCGTCCAGATCGACGACGTCCCCCACTTCGAACACGCGCTGCGGCAGCGGCTGATGGCGGTTGTGCCGGAAGATCTGCAGGAGTCCGGGCAGCAGGCTCCTCCTCAAGCGGGTCTGCTCGGTCGAGATCGGATTGGCGATTCGCACCGCCCGGTCGTCCGGCGGCCTCCCCAGGTTGCGGTCGTGCTCCTCATCGCTGCTCAAGATCATCGTCAGGCTCTCGTGGAACCCGAGGCCGCAGAGAACTTCCCGGACGTGGGACGTCAGGGTCTCCAGGGCGCGGGGCTTGCCGACGGTCCTCGCGGGGAGAAGCTCCGGCGCGATCCGGTGGTATCCATAGGCGATCGCCAGGTCCTCGATCAGGTCGTTCTCGTGGAGGATGTCGTTGCGATAGGCCGGGATCGACACATCGATCACGCCTTCGTTCGACTCGCGCGCGTCGTGTCTCATCCGTTCCAGCAGCTCGACCGCCTGCCCGGCCTCGATCCTGATGCCGAGAAGCCGCGCGCTCTTCTCGACGGCCACGCGGCCCGGCTGCGGGGTCAGATCGGGCATCAGCAGGCTTCCCTCCATGCCGGCCCGCCCGCTCATGTCGCTCGCTCCCTCGATCGCGACGGCCCGAAGCCTCGCTCCGGAGAGATTCTCGAGCATGGAGGTCACGAGGATGTTGAGGGCCCGCTGCACGACGCGCTGGCCGAGCCCGGTCACGTCGATGAAGAGGTTCCTGCTGCCGAGGTGGACCTTCGTCTCCTCGCTGTTGATGATCGGCGGCATCGACAAGACCTTCCCCGTGCGATCGCGGAGGATCGGATACCGATCGAACGAGTCGAGGAGGTGGCGGAAGGCCCGCCCTTTGGGGTGGCGATCAAGGATCTCTCGCAAGGTCATCCCGACGCCATCGGCGACCCCCAGGGGGACGAAAGCGTATGCGGAAGGGTCCTCACTCGTATACTCGATCTCCGGGACCACAGTGTCGAAGTCGTAGACGCCGATCGAGGCGAGTTTCCGGTTGCGGCCGAGGGCCCAGTGCAGGTTCTCCTGCAGCTTCATCAAGACCTTGAGCGTTCCCTCGTCCAGCCTGACATTCTCGAGCACCGCGCACGCGATGTGAGGGCGATGACTCCCGGGCAGCCTGACAGAGGGATCGACACGAACCGTCGCCGCCTGCGGCCCGACCTCGTAGACGGGCGCTCCACGCTCCAGGTCGAGGTAGCCTCGAAGAGCCCGGGCGAGCCCTCCCGGGTCGAACATGTCGGGCCTCACGGCCAGCAGCTCCATCCGGACGACCTCGATCTCGGGGAGGTCCTCGAGGGTCGAGGGATCCTGCCGGTGATCCGCATCGCACCGATCGCAACGAGCGGGCGGGTCCTCGGTCGGAGTCCGTTCCTCGATCCACCCGCAGCGCGCGCAGCGGGTCCTCGGAAGGAGCGCGAATCCCTCCACGTCGCACCCGATCTCCTCCAAGACGCGCAGGAGTCTGTCGCGGGGGATCTCGGCGCCCAGGCGCTCGCGCAGCGCATCCAGCGGGATCGCGATCACAGGCATAGAGGAACCCCCTTGAGCCACTCCGTGTCGGGCAGGTAGAGATCCCGCATGTCACTGAGGTCGTAGCGCATCATCGCGATTCTCTCGAGCCCGAGGCCCCAGGCCAGGACAGGGCTCTTGCATCCCAGCGGCTCTGTCACCTCGGGCCTGAAGATCCCCGCTCCACCCATCTCGACCCAGTCCTTCCGTTTCTCGAACCAGATGTAGACCTCGACGCTCGGCTCCGTGTACGGGAAGAAGGCCGGGCGAAACTGGAACTGTCCAAAGCCCATCTTGCGGTAGAAGGCCGAGAGAGTGCCGAGGAGGGTCGCGAAGGACGCCTCCCTGTCCACGACGATGCCGTCGACCTGATAGAAGACCGGCAAGTGCTTGTAGTCGATCGTCTCGCGGCGAAAGACCCGCCCGACGCAGAAGACCCTCCGCGGCCCGATCGGATCGGCCGCCAGGGCTCGCGCGGTGGTCGCGGTCGTATGCGTGCGCAGGACCGCGCGCGCGGCCTTCTTCTCGTCCCATCGATACTGCCATCCGATCGAACCGGTCTCTCCCCCATCTTCGTGAGTCCGCCGGACGCGATCCACGAGCGTCCGGTCCTCCGGCAGCGGAACATTCCCGGGCCGATCGAGAAAGAAGGTGTCCTGCATCTCCCGCGCCGGATGATCCTGCGGCTGGAAGAGGGCATCAAAGTTCCAGAACGAGGACTCCACGATCGGTGAGACGATCTCCTGGAATCCCATCTCGAGGAAGACTCGCCGCGTCTCGTCGAGTACGCGCTGCAGCGGATGCCGCTTCCCGGGGAAGACGGGTTCGGTCGGCAGGTTCACGTCATAGGGACGGATCGTCGCCTCCCGCCACCGGCCCGAGGCGATCAGCTCGGGCGTGAGCTGGTTCACCTCCGATGCTCTTTCGATGCCCGCGGAGAGCAGCTTCCTCCCCTCGGCGGTCAGGTGAAGGCGCCGATGGGCCTTCTCGCGCACCTCGCACCATTGCGGGCGCCCCTTGAGGAGTTCGAGCGCCCCCGCGAGATCGACTCCGGCGCGTTCCAGATCCTCCGCGGTCGCCTTCTCTCTGCGGAGCAACTCATCCAGCAGCCGCTCATCGGCCGTCGCGGCCGGGTCGCGCGCGAGGCTCTGGAGGATGGGGCCATCCTTCTTTCCCCATCCCCGCGACTGGAACCAGCGGAGACAACCTCCGATCTCCTTCGGCTCCATTCCGGTCCTGCCCGGGGCATCGGAGATCGCTAGGGTTCCGCCGGCCTCGACCACGGCGGCGAGGAGTCGGCGTTCCGGGATTCCTCCCTGAATCCAGCGCCGCCCTTCGGGGCGAATCACCAGCTCGCGATAGGCCTCCTCGGCAATTCTCAGGAGCCCGATCTCGGCAAGCTGCACGGCCGCGGCGGCCACGCGCGCTTGATCGAGAGCGAGATCCTCGCCCAGCTCCGCCACCCTCTTGCCGTCGCCAGCCTCCCCAAGGTGCGCGAGGAGCCGAATCTGATCGTCAGGCAGGCGCATTCCATCGTCCTCTCATCATGACGGCCTCGCCGTCGTTTCCCCTTCTCTCGCGGCCCGAGCGAGGCGGTGGCTGCCCACGATTGCCGCCGTCTCCGCCCGCAGTCGGGTCGGCCCGAGGGACCAGCGGATCGTACCGCAGGCTTCGAGCGCGCGCCTCTCGCCCTCGCTCAGCCCCCCTTCGGGCCCCACGAGCAACCGGACGCGCAACGCCCCGCGCAAGTCGGGCAGCGCCTCCGACCCGGCGGGATCGGCCAGCAGGGCCACGGTGCGCGCCCCGTCGGGCCGGGACGCTCCCTCACGCCGCGCCGGCGCTCCTCCGCGCTCCGGGGGACCGCTCGCGCCCGAGCCGGAGAGCGCGAAAGTGACAGGATCCTCGGGATGGACGATCTCGGGCAACCAGGATCGCTCCGACTGCTTCGCGGCCTCGCGCGCGATCCTCTCCCAGCGGGCGCGCGGAATCGCGGCCGACTCCTTCACGGCGCGCTCCCAGAGAAGAGGCGTGAGCGAATCGACGCCGACCTCGACCGCCTTCTCGAGAAGCCACTCGACGCGCGCCCGCTGCCGCAGCATCGGGAATCCGAGATCGAGTCGCGGCGCGGGGGGTTCGTCCCGCATCCTCTCGATCACGGTTCCCACCAGGCGCCCCTGCTCCTTCCCCAGAACCACCCGGTATCGTCCCCCTCGCCCGTCCACCACCCTGCACGCATCGCCCGGCTTCAACCGGATCACCCTGAGGATGTGGCGGCTCTCCTCCTCGGGAAAGAGGACGCGGCCATCGACGTCAATGCACTCGGCCGGCACAAGGAAGGGATGGGGATCGCGGCCCATGCTCAGCCTGCGAAGGCATCCCGGATTCGATCGAAGAACCCTTTCTCGGCCTTCGCCGGACGGTTCCCCTCCAGGCGGCGGAGCTCCTCATATAGTTCCCGCTCGCGCGCTCCGAGCTTCTCGGGAACGCGGATCTCGACGCGGATCAGCTGGTCGCCGTGCTCCCGCGACCGCACGGAGCGGATCCCCTTGCCCCGCAGCCGCAGAACCTTCCCCGCCTGGAGTCCGGGCGGGATCTCGACCATCGCCCTTCCCCCCAGCGTCGGGACCTCGATCCGCGCGCCGAGGGCCGCCATCGCCGGCGTGATCGTGATCCGAGTCAGAACGTCGTCGCCATGACGCTCGAAGATCTCGTGGGGCTTCTCCTCGAAGATCACGATGATGTCGCCAGGAGGGGAGCCCCGGAAACCGGCGTGGCCCCGTCCCCTGAGGCTCATGTAGTTCCCCTCCATCACCCCGGGAGGGATCTTGACGATCACCGTCTCCTGGCCCGCGCCGACTCCGTCTCCCCGGCACTCACGGCAGGGGTTCTCGATGATCCTCCCTTCCCCGCGGCATCTCGGACAGGCAGTGACATTCACGATCTGCCCGAAGAAGGACCTCTGGACCTGCCGCACCTGTCCCTGCCCCGCGCATTGCACGCAGGTCGTGACGCCGCTGCCGGGCTCGCCACCCGTCCCCTTGCAGTGCGGGCAGGGCACACCCTTCTTGACCCGCACCTTCTTCTCCGTCCCTTCGGCGATCTCTTCCAGACCGAGCTTCAGTCTGATCTGGATGTCTCCCCCCCGCGTCTCCCGCGCCCTCCCGCCCATCTCCTCGTCGCCGAAGAAGGAGCCGAGGCCTCCGAACTCCCGCATGAAGGCGCGAAGAGCGTCCGAGAGATCGAAACCGAAGCCTCCCCCAGCTCCGGCGCCGCCGGCCCCGTAGGAGGGATCGACGCCGGCGTGACCGAAGCGGTCGTACTGCGCCCGCTTCGTCTCGTCCGAAAGGACCTCGTAGGCCTCCGTCACTTCCTTGAAGGACTCTTCCGCCTCCTTGCTGCCGGGATTGCGGTCGGGATGGTGCTTGAGGGCGAGCTTGCGATAGGCCTTCTTGATCTCATCCGGGCCGGCGCTCTTCTCGACGCCCAAGACCTCGTAGAAATCTCGCTTCGCCAACTCGACAACCCCTCCACGCGCCTTCCCGCCGCGGATCGAGCCGGGACTTGACGCTGATTCCCAACCGTAGGACCCGCATCACCGGGGGTCAAGTCGCGTGCCACAGGCCTGATGGACGCCCGCTCTCCGGCTCGCAACTCGGGGGAGAGTCTACGCGTCGGCCGCCTGTCATTGGAAGCCGTGCCGAGCCCGCGCCGGGATCCGGATTGACCTTCCGCGAAGCGATGGGCTAGCGTGAGGCCTCCCGGCACGAGCGGGTCAGGTCAGCGGATATTCGCGGTCAGGTCGTCCAAGGAGGGCCAGATGATCGAGCGACTCGGGCGCGAGCCGAGGCTGTCGGGCCGACGCAGGAGAGGCATCGTCTGGACGGGGCTCATCGGCAGCCTGTCGCTCCTCGTTCTGCTCGGCGCCCTCGGCATCGCCGGCTGCGGAGATGACAAGAGCGGCAAACCGGACGATCAGCCGACTGGACCACGGCATCCGCAGGACCTGTTGCCGCCGACCGGAGGCAGCATCACGCGCACCGGCGATCTCCTTCTCGCCGACACCGCCCAGGAGCTTCAGGCCGCGATCAACGGCGGCTACACCCTGTACGTGAGCTACTCCTTCCAGGAGTTCGCCGGCCAGGAGTACACGGCCCAGGTCGGGGCGGAGCAACGCGTCAGGATCTGGATCTTCCGGATGGACACGACGGGGAACGCGCAGGGGCTGCACAACGACGAGAACAACCAGATGGGAACGCCAACCGACGAGTACGGCGAGGAGGCGCGGATCGACGTCAGCACCGCGACCACCATCCGCTTCTGGCGCGGCGTCTACTGGGTGTTTCTCACGATCGACAGCGCCAACGCCGACGCGCAGACCTTCCTCGGCCTGCTCGCGACCGACATCGACACCGAGATCCAATCCGGAAAGTAGAGAGCAGGGCTGCGCCTCCCGGAGACGAGCGGATGAGAGCCCCACGGGCAGTACCTTTCCCGCTCGCCCGGCCGCGGCCGCTTTCTTCCCTGCGCCGGTCCGCATCGAGGTCGACCTCCTGGGCGCGGGCGCGCATCCCCACCGTCCTCCTTCCCCTGCTCCTCCTTGGTCGCCTCGATTCGGCCGAGGGTGAGCCCTTCTCGGCGACCGAGGCGGGCGACCTGAACGAGCGCGTCATCTGGACGAACGACCGGCTCACGATCCTCACCCCTGCCGCGCTCGTCCGCTTCGAGCCTGTCTCCGAGGCCTGGACGCTCATCGAACCCTCCGATGGCCTTCCCGACCCGCCGTTGCGCGGCTTCAGCCAGTTCGAGGATCAGTTCTGGATCGCCGGCGAGGGCGCCGCCCTCACGAGTCCTCGCTTTGACGCCTGGCAGACCTTCAAGAGGGGCGACAGCCCGCCGTGTGCGGGCCTCATCGACATCGAGGCCGACGACGAGTACGCCTTCGCGGGAGGCGAACTCGGCGCAGCCCGCTTCGATCAGTACATCCGCGAGTGGGAAGTGCTGGCCGGCCCGGACGGGCGGCCCCTCGGTCCCGTGCGGGACCTCGTCGCGGATGACGAGCGGGTCTGGTTCGCGCTCGAAGGCGGCGTCGCCGAGTATCGCAAGGACACGCAGAGCGTCCGCGTCGACTCGATCCTGGGAGAGTTCCGCTCTCCCGCGGTCCTCGCCATGCGACAGACCACCCGTCATCTCTGGGCCCTGACGCGCGCGGGCCTCGCGCGCTACGACAAGGAGTTGAGGAGCTGGAGCAGCTACGCCGCCGGGCGCGATCTTCCTGACGCCCGAGTCCACGAGTGGATTCTCCAAGGCGATGACGTCTGGCTCGGGACCGACGAGGGGCTCTGGCAGTTCCAGAACGCCACCGGCATATGGCGCCGCCATCCGGCAATGGAAGGGATGCCCGGAGAGAAGGTCGTCGCCTTCGCCCTCGAGCCGGATCGGATCTGGACGGTGACGGATGAGGCCATCGCCCTCTATGAGAACGCGGCGGCGCGATGGATCGACTTCACCCCCGTCGTCCCGCTCCCGCGTGAGGAGATCGCCGACATCGCCTTCAGCGGGGGAACCCTCGTTCTGGCGGGACGCCGGGCGGTCGCTTGCGGCCTCCCGCGCGGGCAGACCAATCCCAGCCTCTATCTCTACGCCGTCCGATCTCTCCCCGAAGGCGACGCGACCCCACCAACGCCAGAGAGGAGATGGGGCCTGGGTCTCGATGAGCGCGGCGCGACCCTCGAGATGCCAGGGGCGGCGTCCATGCAGCTCGGCGGAGGCGCGACGATCTTCATCGAGGATGACGACTACGCTCCCGCGGGCGCGAAGGGGATCGAGAGGCTGACCACAGAGGAACGCCTGGACCTCTCCCTGAGCGGACGCTTCGGGCGGGAGCGGACGCTCACCGGCCGCTATGACACGACCGATCCCGAGAATCCCGCCTATCAGCTCACCTACAGAGGCTCGCGCGACGACAACCTCCGAACCGCGAGCGTCGGCGAGATCGAGCAGGAGATTTACAACTCGCGCTTGACGCCCGGCACGGGTCTGCGGGGCGGATCTCTGAGGCTCGAGGCGGGACCCCGCTCGACCGAGAGGAAGCGCCGCTTGGTGACCGCCGACGCCTGGGCCGGCGAGCGAAGAACCCGGCCGGGACGCGATGTCTTCTACGGAGGCAACCGCTCCGTGACCTCCCGATTGCGGGATGTCGACTACCTGCGCCGGCGGGTCTATGCCCTGCCCGACTTGTGGACGGATCGCGATCTTGCAGGCGCTCGGCTCTACAAGGACGACAACGATCCAGAGACCGATGGGGTCAACACGGAGGTTCGGGAGCTTGCCGGGATCCCCGGGGCCTGGGATCTCATGGAGCCGATCCGGGACTACTCCTACGAGAGCGACCATCGGAGGCTTCTGCTGGCCGTCTCCCTTGGAGACGACGACCGGCTGGTCCTGGTCCGGACAGCGCCGGATCCCCCCACGCCGGCCGATCGACTCGAGTCCACGGTCGCCTTCGAGCCCCGCGTCTCGGAGATGGACCTGACCGGCCGTTCGCTGAGGAATGTCTACTCGATCGGGGTGGAGATCATCCCGGGATCTCTCTCCGCCGCCATCCTCGACTCGACAGGCTCCGATACCGACTCCGAGGGAACTCCCCATCTTCGGCTCTTCGGGCTGGACAGCGAAGGCGACGGCGAGGTCGACCGCGACCGGCTGAGCCTTCTCTCCGGCCTCCTCGCCTTTCCGGACTCGCTCCCCTTCCCCGCGGAGGTCTATGCAGACCCCCCGCGGTCGGCCTACACCCTGAGCCTCGCGTACGAGACGCGCCTAAGCGCGTTCCGGCTGACTCACTCCAACGTGGTCCCTGGCTCGGAGCGGATCACCCTCGATCGAGAGCCTCTGAGGGCTGATGTCGACTACAGCATCATCCCCTCCTCCGGCCTCTTCGTCTTCTTCGAAGGGATCGTCCTCGAGGACGATTCCGTGATCGAGGTCGAGTACGACTACGAGGTCGCGGAGGAGTCGGCCGATCTCGAAACCGAGACTGTCGTGTCCGGGCAGGTCGGCCTCGCCCCCGGGGATCTCGCCTTCGCGGGGCTGAGCGCGACGCGCTGGACCGACGAGAAAGGCGCCGTGACCGCGATCACGGGGATCAACAGCCGCATCGAAACGAAGGGGGACGACTCCTTCCTGCGGCTCTCTCCGGAAGCGGCCTGGTCGCGGGCGATCGCGCGGGCGGATGATGGGACCGGCGCCGGCGGGTCGCCGGCCGGGCGCGATGGATGGGCGGCCGGCGCGAGCCTCCAAGCCAGGCGCGGTTCGATCGAGATCACGGGGAGTCACCGGCGTCTTGGAGAGCGATTCACATCGTTCGAGGACCGCCGCACACTCCTCGGCAGGCTTCGGGACGAGTCGGAGGCGGCTGCCCGATGGAGCCCGAGCGCCCGCCTGCAGACCGAGGTCAACTGGGCGCGCGCGCGCTCGGATTCCGCCGAGGGGGCGGGACTCGAGTTGGGGGGTCGCGAGTCCTCTTTCACCGGCAAGGTCAGACTCCTCCGAAGCGGCCTGCCCAACCTGGAGATCCGGCGCGGCCGCGTCAGGCTGGACACGCCCCGCGGCGAGCAAGAGAAGTGGATCACGCGCGCGGAGGTGGAGATCAGCCCGGAGCAGGCGGGCGTCCGTCCCCGCTTCCTCCGCCGTGTCTGGCTCCGGTCCTTCTTCCAGCGCAGCGAACGACGAGGCGAGATCCTGAGTCCCGGGAGCCAGGCCGCTTCCCGCGACTCCCTGCCGAGGGATGAGATCGCCGACACGTTCTTCGCGCGCCTCAACGGATCGACCGGGAATCCCGTCTCGTGGAACGTCGCCTTCGAAGCGCGGCGATCCTCCCTTCCCCGGCCAGGAATGGACACGACGCAGGACCAGCGCCAGAGCCTCGACGCCACCCTACAGTCGCAGGCGCACCCGAGCCTGGATCTCCTCCTTCGGATGGAGTCCGAGCGGGAGTTGTTCGCCGACAGCGGCGGCGAGGATCTCGGCCACCAGACCCGCAGGACGTTCTCCGGAAGCGGGCTGATCTACCCCGGAAGGATCAGCCGGCGCCTCACCCCCCTCTCCTTCCGAGTGGAGGTGGGAGGAGATGAGACAGGCCGAGGGGAGGCCGGCGATCGACGACCCGGCGCCGAGTTCCTCTGGGGCGCCTCATGGAAGCCCCGGCGTCTCCTTGTGGAGCGCCGAGCGACGATGGAGAGTCGACTGCAGGTCTTCTCCTGGTTGCGCTGGATCGAGCGCCTGGAACACCGTTCGGAGTCGGAGGAGCGCGAACCCCTCAGATCCGCCGGCGTCACCCGTTTGATCGAGACGAGGATGGAAGCGAAGCCCAGCGCCGGTCTTCTCACCCTCCGGGCGATCCTCGAGCGGAGCGAGCGCGGCGAGCAGGAGGAGAGCCGCCGCTTCGTCGGCCAATGGGACCAAGGGTGGGGCCGCGGGTTTCTCACCTATCTCGCGCTCGAAGGCCGGCATGAGAAGATGAACGAGAGAAACCTGCGCGCGCAGATCCGCGACTGGACGCCGGAAGCCCGCCTCTCCTGGCGGCGTTCGCGGTGGCAGACCGACGCCTCGATCGGGGTCTCCCTCAACTGGAACAGATCCGAGGATGCCTCCCTTGGGGCGGCCTCAAAGGCTGAGACGAAGAGGCGGGCCGGCCTCACGACATCGCTGAGCGTGCAACCGGTCAAGATCCTCACGCTGAAGCTGAGGCACCTCTATTCGTTCACCAAGATGCCCGCAGCCGAAGCGGGGAGCTTCGCCCGCGATGAGGATCATGACTTCCGAGTCACGGTTCTCCTGCGCTCCTAGGGCGGCATGACCGCATCCGGGAGGCCTAGTTCGTCATCGCCTCAAGGTAGTCGACGAGAGTGCGCGCGCGGGCAGACTCCAGCTGCGCGGGGCTGATCGTCCCGGTCTCGAGAAACCGGGTCCACGCGATCGATGTGGCCCGCACAGCCTCCCCCGCCGCCTCGAAGCCGGCCAACGGCGCGGCGACAGTCCAGAAGAAGTCGGTCCCCCAGAAACAGAGCCCCGGCCGGGAGATCTCGGCCTCCTGCCCGAAGGGGCACCCCGCGGGCGCCGCCACGCGGGCCACGCCGCCCATCTCCTCGTCGGCGAGGGTCGTCTTGGCCATGATGACGCACCGCCACGGCTTCAGAGGGATCTCGTCGTGGAGAAGAGAGGGGTCGAAGGGGATCCATGATCCGTCTTCGAAGTATTCCACCACGCGGTGCATCTCCAGGCGCTGCGAGTTGATCGGCACCACGGCCAGGGATCGACAGGGCGCGCCCCTCTCTCGCATGAGGGCGCAGGCCAGGTTCGCGTTCGCCGTGCATATCGTCTTCTCCCCGCTCCTCAGGACGGCGAGCGCATCCAGGGTTCGCGGCGCCTCCCTCCGCGCCATCCCCTGGATGAAGCGCTGGATGCTCGCGGCATAGTCCCGCAACGCTCCGTCGCGCGGGTAGAGGCGCTCCGCCAGCTCCTCGACCTCTCCTGCGTCGGACTGCGCGCACGCCGTCGAGGCGAGATACTCCTCCGGCCGCGTTCCGTTCTCGCTCGGCTCGCGATCGACGATCAGGATGACGCCCGACCAGTCGATCGCGATCTCGCGCTCCCGAACGCCGTTCAACCCGACGTTCACGAAGACGTTGCCGTCGCTCCGCTGCTGGAGGAGGGAGGCGACCAGCGCCTCCGGGGGCGTGACCGACAGGGAATAGCAGACAGGGATCTGGCGGCCGGTCATCTGCGGAACGGGAATCAAGACATCGTAGCGACCCGAGGCGTGGGCCTTCAGGCGGACACCGCCCAGGACCCCCGCGAGGCCGGGCCCCTGCTGGGCCCTTGGGGGGATCGCGGAGGCGGCTGCCTCGATCGACGCGCGTATCGCCGAGGCCTCCGCCGTCTCCACCGTAGCCAGGGCCACGCCGGACGAGACATCCCACGCCGGCTTCCCACGACCGCAACCCGCCAGCAGGATGAACAGCCCTGCCGCGCATGCGGGCAGGGCGCCCGCCCGGAACAGAGGAGATCGCCCGCGCCGTCTTGCCGGTCCCCCGGCGATCGATCTCATCGGGGAGCGACCTCGCGACCCGTCTCGCGAGCTGCCGCCGGCCCCTGTCACCATCGCCTCACTCGTTCGCGCCTTCCCCCGCTATGCGGGACCAGCGTGGCCGCCTGCGCTCCAGGAAGGCGTTCACTCCTTCCCGCGCCTCGTCGCTCTCGCGCATCCGGGCGATCCAGTCGGCCGTCCTCTCGTGGATGTCCGGAGGAAACGGGTGCAGAGCCTGAAGGAGCTGCTTGGCCTCTCTCTGGGCCGTCGGCGCACCGGAGAGCAACTCGGAGATCAGCCGCTCCGCCATCGCGTCCAGTCCCTCCGGATCAGCGACCGAGGCGATCAATCCAACCCGCAGGGCCTCCTCCGCCGTGAAGCGTTCGCCCGTCAGAAAGTAGCGCTGCGCGTCCGCCGGCCTCAGCTTCTTCAGAACGAAGGGAGAGATCACTACAGGGATGATCCCCAGCCGCACCTCGGTGAACCCGAAGAAGGCGTCGCGCGCCGCGACCGCGATATCCGCGACCGCGACCAGCCCCATACCCCCGCCCAGGGCCCCTCCGCGGATTCGGGCGACGATCGGGGCGGGACAACTCGCGACCGACACAAACATCGCGGCGAGCCTGCGCGCATCGTCCAGGTTCTCTCTTCGCGTGAACTGCGCCGCCCTGCGCATCCACTCGAGGTCGGCGCCCGCGCAGAAGAACTCCCCTTCCCCCTCGAGACTCACGACGCGTGTCCGAGGTGCGGCTGCGACGGAAACGAAGGCCTCCGTCAGCTCGGCGATCATCCGCTCGTCGAAGGCGTTCCTGCGCTCCGGCCGGTTGAGCCTGATGCGCAGGATCGGAGGCTCCTCGCGAATCTCGATCGTCGCCGCCATAGTCCCCTCCTCGAGCGAACTCGCCCAATCCTATGCATGCCTGCGGCGCAGCCGCGAGGTCTCACTGCCGGAATCGACTCAGCTCCCGCGCTGCGTGAAGACCGCGCGGACCGTCATGAGGAGAATCCTCAGATCGAGCCAGAGCGACCAGTTCTCCATGTAGTAGAGATCGTAGCGGGTCCGCTCCTCGATCGGGACGTTGCCCCTCAGGCCGTTCACCTGCGCCCAGCCCGTCAGCCCCGACTTCACCCTGTGGCGGCCGTAGTAGTCGGGCACCTCCGCCTGAAAGCGCGAGACGAAGTGCGGACGCTCAGGGCGAGGCCCGACGAGGCTCATGTCCCCGCGGAAGACGTTCCAGAGCTGTGGCAGCTCATCGAGGCTCCAGGTCCGAATGAACCTGCCCACGCGCGTCCGCCGCGGATCCTCGTCCTCGGCCCAGACCGGCCCGCTCTCGGTCTCGGCCCCCATCCTCATCGAACGGAACTTGAGGATGTGAAAGACACGCCGATCCCTCCCCATCCGCTCCTGCCGGTAGAGGACGGGACCCGGAGAATCGATCCGGATGGCGAGCGAGCATGCGAGGAGCAAGGGCCAGAGCAACAGCAGGAGCGTCCCGGAGAGAGCGATGTCCATCGTCCTCTTGAGCACTCCCCCCCATCCGGCCAAGGGGATCTTCCTGCCTCGCACGACGGGGAGTCCCGCGATCTCCTCGACCTGGATCCCGCCCCTGAACGGAAAGCCGATGGAGGGAACGATGTCGAAGTCGAGATCCTCCTCCCGGCATAGCCCCGCGATGCGCTCGAGAAGCTCCTCGCGGGATGGAGGCAGCGCGATCAGGATCCGATCGAGTCGGGCTCTTCGCGCAACCTCTCCCACCTGGCCGCAGGGGCCTAGATCGGCAACCCCTTCCGGCGCAGCAGGATCGGACGATTCCCTGAAGATTCCGATGAACTCGTGCGGGATCACGCCGGCGCGGGGCAGCGCGCGAGCGAGCGCGAGCCCCTCCGCCGAGGAACCCACGAGGGCGAATCGGATCGGCGGGACGGCGCCGGCTCCGACGAGCGCCCGAAGGAAAAGCCTCCGCAGTCCCCGCAGCAGGAAGAGGGTGATGAGCCAGATCAACGGAGCGGCGATCCGCGAGAAGCTCGCCTCCCGGTAGAAGAAGGCGACGGCCGCGCTCATCAACATGCCCAGCCCCGAAGCGCGCGCCAGGACCGGCGTCCTGAGCCCCCTCCGCGTTCCCTCGGCGCGATAGAGCCCCAGAGCGTGGAAGAGGACGATCCAGAGAACGGCGGCGGCGAGACCCGCGATCAGATAGAGGCGCAGCGGAGGGATGTCGGGTTTCGGGGGAAGGATCTGCGTCACCGGCCCGGAGAATCGGATCGTGTGCCCGAGGACGAAGCCCCCGACAACCGAGAGGAAGTCGGCCACATGCCAGATCGCCTGGATCCGGACGACCCGCTTGCGGCGATCGACCTGACCCATGGCCCTCAGGACCGTCCTGCCGCGCCGACGCCCTCGTCCGCCAGCCAGGCGTCGACTTCCGCCTCGAACCTCTCGCGACCGAACCGGAGCGCGTGAGTCCGGATCGCCTCTGCGTTCCATCGGATCGTCGCGGCGCGCGCGAGCGCGCCCCGCAGCGCCTCCGGACTCGGCTCGTCGAAGAAGAGACCGGTCACGCCATCCACGACCGTCTCGAGCGCGCCGCCTCGGCGCAGAGCGATGACCGGCTTTCCGCAGGCCATCGCCTCGACCGGCACGATCCCGAAGTCCTCCTCGCCGGGGAAGATGAGGCGGCGGCACTCCTGCACCAGCCGGACCGTAGCATCGGGGTCGAGCCAGCCGAGGAACCGCACATTCTCGGGCGCCATGCGGATCAGGCGTTCCCGCTCGATGCCGCTGCCGGCGATGACAAGCTCCGTTTCGAGTCCGCGGTAGGCCTCGAGCGCCACGTCGATCCGCTTGTAGGGAACCAGCGCCGAGAGGATCAGATCGTAGCTCCCCCCCCCGCCCCCGGAGGGCGGCCGGAAGCGGCCTGTGTCGACCCAGGGATGGATCACGCGAGCCTCCCGGGCATACCAGCGTCGGATCCGGGCGGCCACATGCGCGCTGTTGGCGGCAAAGGAATCGACCCTCGTGCAGCTCGATACATCCCAGGTGCGCAGCCAGGTCGCCACGATCGGCATCAGCCACGAGGCCGGAGCCCCGAGTCTCCCTTCCCCGAAGTACTCCTCGTACGCCGGCCACACGTAGCGCATCGGCGTGTGGCAGTAGCAGAGGTGCTTCGTCCCAGGATGGACCCGCGCCCCTTTCGCGACGCAATGGCTTGTCGAGAGGACAAGATCGCATCCGCGCAGGTCGAAGCGCTCGATAGCCGAGGGGAGCAGCGGCAGGTAGCGCTGATAGGAGCGCGCCCCGCCCGGCAGCCTCTGGACGAAGGATGTGTGGATCGGGTGCTTCTCGATCGAGGGGCTCACGGAGCCGGGCCTGTGCACGATCGTGTAGACGGGGGCTTCGGGAAAGCGCTCGCAGAGGGCCTCGAGGACCTTCTCCCCACCCCTCATGCCTGTCAGCCAGTCATGCACCAGCGCGACGCGCACGATTCCCTCGATGCCGTATCCGAAGGACTAGGCCGCCTCGAGCAGAGCCGCGATCACGCGGTTCGACACGAAGAGGCCTCTTTGCCCCAGCCTCAGCCGCTCCCCATCATCCTCCACGAGTCCGGCCTCCGTAAAGGCGCCGATCTTCCCCTTGAGCGCCCCCGCCCACGCATGACCGAACTCGCGCGCCAGATCCCTCCACGCGAGCCCGTCTCGCAATCTGAGGCCGAGCAGGAGCCTCTCATCTGCCCGACGCTTCGCGTCGACGGCCTCCTCCTCCCGCGGGGGCAGCCGCCCCGCCTCGAGCGACAGGAGGTAGGTCCCCAGATCGGCGCTGTTGGCAGCGCGCACTCCGTTCAGGTGCCCGTGCGCGGCCGGGCCGAGACCCAGGTAGTCTCCGCCCGACCAGACGCCCTCGTTGTGACGGCACCTGAATCCCGGGCGCGCCCAGTTGGAAATCTCGTAGTGCTCGTATCCCGCTTCCTCGAGCACGAGACAGGCCGCGTCGTACTGGCGGCGCTGAGCGGCGTCCGAAGGCAGCCTCAGCGCTCCCTCCTTCACTGGCCGCTCCATGGCGACTCCGGGCTCGAGCGTGAGCAGATAGCAGGAGAGATGCTCCGGGCCGAGAGAGACTGCGGTCTCGAGGCTCCGGCGGAAGCCGCGCCCGCCGTCCGATCCCGGGAGGCCATAGATCAGATCGATGCTCAGATTGCGAAAACCGGCGCGCCTGGCATCGGCGATCGCCGCCTTCGCGCGCCCGGCGTCGTGCAGCCGCCCCAGGAGGGCAAGCTCGGCGTCGCCGAACGACTGGATGCCCAGGCTCAGCCTGTTGAACCCGCTCTCCAGAGCCGTTTCGAGAAAGGGGGCGGTCGCCGAGTCGGGGTTTGCCTCAAGGGTCCACTCGGCATTCGCCGCGATCGGCGCGCGCTCCCTGATCCCCCGCGCCAGGGCGGTCAGCCGCCTGGGACCCAGCGCCGACGGCGTCCCTCCCCCGAGGAACACGCTGTCGAACGCGCCGCCCGTCCATGACGGCAGGCGCATCTCCGCCTCCCGGACGATCGCGCGGACGGCCCGGTCCTTGGTCGCGTCGCCCGCGACCTCCGCGTAGAAATCGCAATACGGGCACCGCCGGGCGCAGAACGGAACGTGGATGTAGAGACCGGGCCCCATCGCCTCACCGGATCAGCCGGAAGAAACGCTTCAGGCGCGGCACCTTCTTGTGGCCGTCCCAGGAGAAGTAGATGACCTCCGCCTTCCCCCGCACCAACCTCATGTCGAGGAAGTGCCAGAAACGGCTGTCCTGGCTGTTGTCCCGGTTGTCCCCCATCATGAAGAGGCTCCCCTTCGGCACGCGCACGGGGCCGTAGGTGTCACGCCGCGGGTCGATCCGGCGATCGACATGCTTGACGTACCCCTCATCCTTCCGAACGCCGTCAACATAGAGGACCTTGTCGCGGTACTCGATCGTCTGCCCTTCCACCGCCACGCACCGCTTGATGTAGTCCTCCTTCGGATTCTGCGGGTTCTGGAAGACGATGACGTCGCCGGGCCGCGGCTTCCTGAATCCCGGCAGCCGCTTGTGCGTGAAGGGGATGTTGGGACCGTAGGTGAGCTTGCTGATGAAGAGGAAGTCGTGGATGAGCAGCGTATCCTCCATCGAGGGGGAAGGGATCCGGAAGGCCTGGAACGCGAAGCTGCGGATGATCAGGAAGAGGACGACCGCCCACACGGCCGAGTTCAGCCACTCGCGGACCTGGCGCTTCCACCAGCTCTCCTTCGCCATCGGCGACTGACGCGAGGCCATCGCCTACTCCGTCGTCTTCAGGAGAGCCAGGAACGCCTCCTGAGGAATCTGGACCGAACCGATCTGCTTCATCTTCCGCTTTCCCTCTCGTTGCTTCTCCAACAACTTCCGCTTCCTCGTGATGTCTCCGCCGTAGCACTTGGCGAGGACGTCCTTGCGCAACGGCGAGATCGTCGATCGCGCAATCACCCGGGAGCCGATCGACGCCTGCACCGCGATCCGGAAGAGCTGTTTCGGGATCAGCTCGCGCAGCCGGTCGACCAGCTCGCGGCCCCACTCGTAGGCCTTCGACTCGTGCACGATGATCGATAGGGCGTCGACCCTGTCGCCGTTCAGCAGGATGTCCAGCCTGACCAGCTTCGACTCCCCGTAGTCGTAGAACTCGTAGTCGAGCGTCGCGTACCCCCTGCTGCACGACTTCAGGCGGTCATAGAAGTCGTAGATCAGCTCCCCGAGCGGAACCAGGTAGGTGAGCCTGGCGCGGGTGGGGTCGAGATAGTGGATCTCCTGGAAGTCCCCTCTCTTCTCCTGCGCGAGCTTCATGACGTTGCCGACATACTCGGTCGGAGTGATGACCGTCGCAAGAACGAATGGCTCGCTCATTCTCTCGATCTCGGTCGGCTCGGGGAGCTGCGAGGGGCTGTCCACTTCCACATCGGTTCCGTCCGGGCGATGCGCGACATAGGGGACCGTCGGCGCCGTGGCGATCAGATCCAGGTCGTACTCCCGCCTGAGCCTCTCCACGACGATCTCCAGGTGGAGGGGACCGAGGAACCCGGCCCGGAATCCGAAGCCAAGGGCCAGGGAGGTCTCCGGCTCGTACGTGAGCGCCGCGTCGTTCAATCGCAGCTTCGCCAGGGCCTCCTTCAGCTTCAGATAGTCGTCGTTGTCGATGGGGAAGAGACCCGAGTAGACCATCGGCTTCATCGGCTTGTAGCCCGGGAGGGGTTCGACATCCGAGCCGGCGTGCGCCACCGTGTCGCCGACCTTCGCCTCTGAGACGTTCTTTATGCCGGCCACGATGTACCCGACATCCCCCGCCTCGAGCTTCTCCTCGACGACCATCCTGAGCTGGAAGATCCCGACCTCGAGGACCTCATACTCCTTGCCTGTGGAGAGGATCCGGACGGTCTCGCCGGGCCGGACCGTTCCGTCCACGACCCTCACGTAGGCGAGCACTCCGCGGTAGCTGTCGAAGGCCGAGTCGAAGATGAGCGCCCGCAGAGGCGCCTCGGGCTTCCCCTTCGGGGATGGAATCTCGCGTATGACCGCTTCGAGGATCTCCTTGACGCCGATCCCCTCCCGGGCGCTGGTGAGGAGGACCTCCTCCTCCTTGTGCCCCAGGAGGTTCTGGATCTGCAAGCGGACTTCATCCACGCGGGCGCTCGGCAGATCGATCTTGTTGAGGACGGTCAGGACCGTCAGATCATGGTCGAGGGCCATGTAGAGGTTCGAGAGGGTCTGCGCCTCGATCCCCTGCGATGCGTCGACTAGCAGGAGCGCCCCCTCGCAGGCGGCCAGACTCCTCGAGACCTCATAGGAGAAGTCGACGTGCCCGGGCGTGTCGATGAGGTTCATCCGGTAGGTCCCGCCGTCCTCCGCCTCGTAGCGCATCGTGATCGCGTGGGCTTTGATCGTGATTCCACGCTCGCGCTCCAGGTCCATGTCGTCCAGGACCTGCTCGCGCATCTCCTTCTTGGAAAGCGTCTTCGTGATCTCGAGGAGTCGATCGGCCAGCGTCGATTTCCCGTGGTCGATGTGGGCGATGATGCAGAAGTTGCGCACGCGCGCGCGCTCGATCGTCAAGGGAGGACCTCGTAGCGCAGAAGGAAGGCGGAGTCTTCCTCGCGGAACTCGGCGTCGAATCGATCGAGATGCGCGTCCACATAGGCGTCCCCGACGCTCAGCAGGATCGTGAAGGCGCACCACCAGAGGTAGTCCTTCTTGGTCGCCTTGTGGATCGAGGCGGTCCAGGGATCGCCCCGCTCGAGGGCACGATCGGCCAGGCGGTCCTCGTTCCAGATGCCGTAGAGGAAGGCCGCCTCCACCCCGCCCAGCACCGCGGCCTTGAAGTACTGCCCGTTGTGGAGCTGTCCCCACCCCGGAAAGGCTGCCGAGCGCATCATGACCCAGAGCGGCGCGTCGATTCCCCTGCCCCTGCCTACGCTCGACGAGTCGGCCGCGTCCGCGGCGCGGGCGGCGTCCGTCAGGAGGGGTGCCAGGAGAGACCCCAGGATCAGAACCGCGAGCGCGGCCGCCGGGCAGGGAGTGCGCGCTTTGAACTGGCGGGAACGTGTGGGAATCGAACCCACCTCGGACACTGTAATGCCCGACAGAGGATTTGAAGTCCTTGGGACCCACCAGGACCCATTCGTTCCCGCTCCAAACACGCCATGCACCCGGTGAGGATAGGTATCTGGCGCCCGCCCGGTCAACGATACGATCGCCGGCCCGCCGCCGGATCCGCTCAAGCGCCCTCGCGATCGGGCCCCGCTGCGGCGATCATGTCGATCTCGATTCGGGCCCCCTTCGGAAGGCTAGCGACTCCCACCGTGCTGCGGGCGGGAAACGGCGAGCCGACGCGCCTGGCATACTCCGCGTTGACGATCTCGAAGTCCCGCAGATCGGTCAGGTAGAGCGTCGTCCTGACCACCCGATCGAGTCCCGAGCCGGCCGCTTTCAGGATCGCCTCCAGGTTGTCGAGGACCCTGGCCGCCTCGGCCTCGATTCCGCCGGACACGAGCTGCCCGGTCGCCGGGTCGAGCCCGATCTGGCCCGCTGAGAAGACCAGACGCGACCCGCGGACGACGATGCCCTGGCTGTAGGGACCCAACGCCGCCGGCGCCCCGCTCGTCTGGACGGCCTCCCGATCGCTCATCATCCCCTCACTCCACGGTGACGCTCTTCGCGAGGTTGCGCGGTTGATCCACATCGCACCCGCGGAGCACCGCCATGTGATAGGCCAGCAACTGCAGGGGGATCACGGACAGCAGGGGGGTCAACGGCTCGAGCGTCTGGGGAACGTAGATCACGTGGTCGGCCAGCCGCTCCAGCTCCCTATCCCCCTCGGTCGCGATCGCTATGATCCGTCCCTTGCGGGTGCGAACCTCCTCCATGTTGATCAGGATCTTCTCGTACACCGAGTCGCGCGTGCAGATGAACACGACCGGCATGTTCTCGTCGATCAGGGCGATCGGCCCGTGCTTCATCTCGGCCGCAGGGTATCCCTCGGCGTGGATGTAGGAGATCTCCTTCAGCTTGAGGGCCCCTTCGAGCGCGACCGGGAAGTTGTAGCCCCGCCCCAGATAGAGGAAGTTGTTGTGCTTCGCGTAGACCGAAGCGATCTCGCGTATCTTGTCGCTTCCCTCGAGACACCGATCCACGAGAGCGGGGATGTCCAGCAGAGTCTGGGTGAGCGGGCGGGCGGCCGGGAGAGGCTGCCCCCGCAGATGCGCCAGGTGCAGGGTCAGGACCATGAGGACCGCGACCTGGGTTGTGAACGCCTTGGTCGACGCGACGCCGATCTCGGGTCCCGCGTGGGTGTAGATCCCGCCGTCGGCCTCGCGCGCGATCGTTGAGCCGACGACGTTGCAGATGCCCAGCACGCGCCCCCCCCGCCTCTTCGCCTCCCGGAGGGCGGCCAGCGTATCGGCGGTCTCGCCGCTCTGGCTGATCACCACGACGAGCGTGGAGGGATCGATCACGGGGTGGCGGTAGCGAAACTCCGAGGCGTACTCGACCTCTGCGGGGATCCGGCAGAACTCCTCGATCATGTACTCGCCGATCATCGCTGCGTGCCAGGAGGTCCCGCAGGCGGACAGGATGATCCGGTCCATGCGCCGGATCTCGTCTGGCGTGAGATTCAAGCCGCCCAGGTGCGTCTCCGCGCTGTCCGGCTTCAAGCGGCCGCGCATCGCGTCCATGAGGGAGCGCGGTTGCTCGAAGATCTCCTTGAGCATGAAGTGGGGGTAGCCAGCCTTCTCGATCTGAGAAAGCTCCCAGGTGATCTCCTCGACCGCCTTCTCCACGGCTACCTCGTCCAGGGTCTCAGTCCGGTATCCGTCCCGGGTGAGCACGGCCATCTCCTCGTCGTCGAGGTAGATCACCTGCTTGGTGTAGGGCAGGATCGCCGAGACATCGGAAGCGATGAAGTACTCGTTCGAGCCCACGCCGACGAGGAGCGGACTGCCCCGCCTCGCCCCGATGATCTTGCCCGGATCGAGGTCGGTCACGACGGCGATGCCGAATGTCCCCTCGACGAGCTTCAGGGCGGTGGCCACCGCCTCCTCGAGCTTGCCCCGCCAGCTCTCCTCGACCAGGTGGGCCAGAACCTCGGTGTCGGTTTCCGTCTCGAAGGTGTGACCGCTTCTCGTCAACCGCTCCCGCAGGGCGGCGAAGTTCTCGATGATCCCGTTGTGGACGACGGCGAAGTGGCCCTTGCAGTCCTGATGCGGATGGGCGTTTCTCTTGCTCGGGATCCCGTGCGTCGCCCACCGCGTGTGCGCGATGCCGACGGTCCCCACGATCGGGCTCTCGACCGCGAGCTGCTCGAGGATGGCGATCTTGCCCACATCCTTGCGGACCTGGAGCCCGCTGCCGTCGAGGATCGCGATCCCGGCCGAGTCATATCCCCTGTACTCGAGGCGCTTGAGGCCCTCGATGAGGATCTCCTGACATGGACGCGGCCCCACGTATCCAACGATGCCGCACATCGCTACCCCCGTCCGCCGTCCCGGCACAGGCCGAGGATCCGCTCGAGGAGTCCTCTCGCCTCAGGCTCGGACGACGCTTCCACCACGAGTCGCAGAATCGGTTCCGTCGCCGAGCTGCGCAGGTGGACGAACCCGTCCGGCCTCGACCACCGCAGCCCATCGATCGAGCTCTCAACGCCCCCGAGGAGCGTTTCGATGAAAGCCTTGTAGGCCGTCAGCGGGACTCCCCTCGCGACGGCCAGTTTCGCCTTCAGAACGTAGCGCGGAGGGAGCGTGGACGCCAGGGCCATGAGCCCTCCCTTGCATGTGGCGTGCGCCTCCAGAAGCCATGCGGCGGCCACGGCGGCGTCCCTCCCCAGGTGCACCTCGGGGTCGATCACGCCCCCGTTCCCCTCGCCGCCGAGCACGGCGCGCGTCTCGCGCATCCTGGCCACCACATGCGCTTCGCCGACTGGCGTCCGCTCCACCCTGCATCCGTGCGCCTCCGCGACGGCCTCGAGACGCGTCGAGGTGCTCAGGTTGGTGACGACGGTCCCCTTCCTCCAGGCGAGCAAGTGGGCGGCCACAAGAGGAAGCGTCCACTCCTCCCCCACGACCCCTCCCTGCGGCAAGGCGATGGCGCATCTGTCGGCATCCGGATCGACCGCGAGGGCGATCGCGGCGCCCCTGCTCGCGGCCTCTGAGGAGAGCGCCTCCAGGGCGGGGCCGGTGGGCTCCGGCTCGCGGGGGAACCTCCCGTGCGGCTCCTCGTGGAGGACGTCGACGACGGCGCCGAGCCCCCGAAGCAGCTCGGGAAGCAGAACTCCGCCCGCGCCGTGCACGCAGTCGAGCAGCACGCGCGGCCTGCGCTCCCTGATGCGGGCTCCATCGACCCTCGACTCGATCGCCCCCCGGTGGAGCGCTAGGGCCTCGGCCGACCTGTCGATCCGCTGAGCGCGCCCCTCGCCTCGCGCGAAGGAGGCGCCCTCGGGGGCCACGCGCGCGCGCAACTCCTCGAAGGCGCCGCTTGGGAGAAACGTCCCGTCAGGCCCGACGAACTTCATCGCGTTCCACTCTGCCGGATTGTGGCTGGCAGTCAGAATCAACCCTCCGGCGGCTCCCCATCGCTCGACGGCGAGCTGAACGGTCGGCGTCGGCACGATCCCCAGATCCCAGATCTGCCGGCCGAGCGACGCGAGGAGATCGGCGGCGACGGACGCGAAGCCTTCACCGCTGGGGCGCGAATCGCGCCCGAGGACGATCGGGCCCGGGGGAAGCTGCCCGCTCAAGGCGGCCGTCCAGCGCGCGATCAGATCGGGGGTCAGGTCCGAGCCCACGAGCCCCCGCACACCCGAGATGCTCACCATCAACGGACTCATGCCGTCCCGCCCTCGCCTCCCCAAGACAACGCCCGTCCCCGCGGCGGCGGAGAGGGCGTGCATTTCCAGACCCGATGAAGAGTGGAGCTGGTGAGCGGAATCGAACCGCTGACCTGCGCATTACGAATGCGCTGCTCTACCTGCTGAGCTACACCAGCACCCATTGTCGCCCCGGCGCGCCGTCGGGCCCGCGTCCGGACGGGCAAGCCGATCACCGACAGGAAGACAGTGGTGCGGCCTCGCAGAGTCGAACTGCGGACTTCCAGATTTTCAGTCTAGCGCTCTACCAGCTGAGCTAAGGCCGCACCCAAGCCATTGATGATCCCGGAGAGCGCCCCGGAGGGTCAAGCCGTTTTTGTCGCCGCACGCGCCGAAACCGCGCGGACCGACGCGATCGCGCCCGAGACGCTCGCTCGGAGCGCCCACTCTCATCATGGCGCCGATCAGGACGATCTCGCGGGTTCAAGAGCCGGCTCGCCGGCGCGGGCCAGGAGCGCTTCCGCGACCGCCCCCTTCAGCTCGGAGAGATCCGAGGACTTGACGACGTAGCGGTCCGCCGACCAGCTCGCGAAGTCGGCCTTGAAGGAGGCGTAGGCGGAGTTGAGGACGATGGCGACATCCCCCCTTCTCCCCAGGATGCGTCGCAGCGTCTCGAGGCCGTCGATCCCCCTCAGCCGGAGGTCGAGGACGACGGCGTCGATCTTCTCCCGTGCCACAATCTCGAGCGCATCTTCCCCCGCCGGGACCGAGAGAACACGATAGCCCTCGTCGGCGAACTCCTCCTCGTAGAGGAGTCGAAGATTCGGATCATCTTCGACGATCAGGATGGTGGTCATGCGCGGCCTCCCTGCGCGGGGGAATCGGTCAGGCGGCACGCCGCCGATCGCCCCCGGTTCTTCGCTCGCGGTTCTTCCTCCGATCGGGGTTCAGCCTGATTGGCAGGCTCACGGTGAAGATCGCGCTCCATTCGTCGCTCGAGCGCACCCGCACCTCGCCCCCGTGCTCCTTCACGATCTGGTCCGCCACGGCCAACCCCAGCCCGCATCCTCCGGCGCGGCCGGCCGCAAACGGAACGAAGAGGGACTCGAGCATCTCACCGGGGATCCGATCGCCATCGTTGGCGATCTCAACCTGAGCCCATCCCTCGATGCTCCGCGTCGCGACGCGCACCCGATTCCCCTCCCGAGTGGACGCGGCCGCGTTCTTGAGGATGTTGAGGATGACCTGCTTCACCCGGTCCGGATCCAGCAGCATCGGTTTCCCGTTCCGCTCGTAGCTCTCGATCAGCCGCACTCCCTTCTCCCGCAGCTCGTCGACGACGAGCCCGACGGCCTCGCGGGCAACCGACGCGAGATCCACGTTCACGAGGCGCGGCGCGGTCCGTTGGGCAAAGAGGAGCTGCTCGGAAAGGAGGGATTCCAGACGCCTGATCTCCCGAACGATGATCGAGGCGTAGGACCGGTTCGGATCGTCGGGCGAGAGGCCCTTCTCGATCCGGCGCGCAAACCCCCCGATCCCGGAGAGGGGATTGCGGATCTCGTGGGCGACCTTGGCGCTCATCTCGCCGAGAGCGGCAAGACGCTCGCTCTGCAGAAGCATCCTCTCCATCTCGCGGACCCTGCGGTCGCCCTCCCGCGTCCGGTCCGAGAGCTCGGCCTGCTGGATCACGACGCCCGCCAATCCGGCCAGGGCGGCGATCAAGAGGTCATCCGGCGACGCGGCGCCGGCGTCGGCTTCCGTCTCTTCCCTGGCGGGCGCCCGGACAAAGATCAAGACGCCCAGCACCCGCTCGGTGGCCAGGAGCGGCAGACCCACCATCTGCTCCGGGCCATCGGCCGTGGCCTCGAGCGGGACGCGAAGATGGCGCCGCTCGCGCGCGACCTGCTTGGCCAGATCGGCGGCGAAAGGAAGCGGGTCGGGCCGCGCGCCGCGCGAGGCGAAGCTGGCGGCGATCCGGGTTCGGTCGGTTGCCTCCTCGTGGATCCAGACGCTGGCCCACGAGGCGGCGGCCCCATCGACCAGGCACCTGAGGATGCCCCGCAATCCCTCGTTCCTCACTCTGAAGCAAGGGAGCCCCGCCGAGAGATCCGCCAGCATGCTCAGCAAGGCCCGCGAGCGACCGAGCGTCTCGCGCTCATCCCTCATGCCGATCTCCCTTCCCGCCCAGATCTCGGAGGGAGCCAGATTTCCCTCTCACGCCGGGCGGGCGGTTGTCTATACTCCGGGTTGCCGTTCGACGCGGGCATGGCTCCCGCCGGGGAGCGGCCGGGCTGGGCGTGGGAGCCGACGGGACTCCGCCCGGCCCTCTAACGAGGCATCGCGCCCGTCCGCAGGCCGGGCGAGAGGACAGAAGGCGATGGGTTGGCTCAAGAAGGGTTTCGTCAGTCCGCAAACGGGGAGGAGTCCGATGGAGAAGCCGCAGGCTCAGAACCAGGTCCAGATTCCGATCGACATGAGCGATGTCGAAGGGACCTATGCGAACCTTGCGAACGTGCACTACACGCCCTCCGAGTTCATCCTGGACTTCGCGCGCTATCTTCCTGGCTCCCCCAAGGGGAAGGTCTATGCCCGGATCGTGATGACGCCCCAGAACGCTCGTGCCCTTCTGCGCCTCTTGGAGGCCCGCATAGGGGCCTACGAGACGCAGTTCGGCAAGATCCCCGGGCAGGGCGAGCCTGCCCACACTCGAGATATCGGCTTCAAGCCGGAGACTCCTTAGGGGGTTTCCCGGCTGAGGTGGGGCAGATGACGGGAGGTATTTCGATGTCCGGCTTGACGGTTTCGCAGCGCGGCCGTTCCGTTCCCCCTTCACCCATCCGCAAGCTCGTTCCGCTGGCCGATGAGTCCCGCAGGCGCGGGATCCACGTCCACGGACTCAACATCGGCCAGCCCGACATCCCTACGCCCGAGGCGATGTGGGAGGCCCTGCGCAAGGGGCTCCCGCGCACCCTCGCCTACTCCCCCTCCGCCGGGAACTCCGAGCTCCGCGAAGCCTTCTCGCACTACTACGCGACGCACGGCATCCGTCTGGCCCCCGCGGAGATCATCGTCACCGCGGGAGGCAGCGAGGCGATCCTCTTCGCCTTGGGAGCAGTGGCCGACGCGGGCGACGACGTGATCATCCCCGAGCCGCTCTATGCGAACTACATCGGATTCAGCCGTTTCCTGGGAATCGATGTGCGCCCCCTGACCTGCGACCCTGAGAACGGCTACCATCTCCCTCCGACGTCGGCGTGGGAGGCTCTCCTGACGCCCAGGACGCGAGCGATCCTTCTCTGCAATCCCGGCAATCCGACAGGGACGGTCTATGAGGACGCCGAGATCGAGGAGACGGTCTCCTTCGCCCGCAAGCACGACCTCTTCCTGATCGTGGACGAGGTCTACCGGGAGTTCTGCTACGACGGGCTCAAGCACCGCTCGCTCCTGACGCTCGAAGGGCTCGACGACCGCGTGATCCTCGTCGATTCGATCTCCAAGCGCTTCAGCGCCTGCGGCGTCCGGATCGGATGCCTGGCGACGCGCAACACGGAAGTGTTCGGCACCGCGCTCAAGTTCTCGCAGGCCCGTCTCTCCCCGCCCGGCCTCGGTCAGATCGCCGCGGTCCCCGCCCTCTCTCTTCCCCCCGCCTACTACGAGGGTTTCGTGCGGGAGTTCGAGGCCCGGCGCAACATCGTCGTCGAGATGCTAAAGGGCGCCCCCGGAGTCGTCTGCCGTCCTCCCAAGGGCGCCTTCTACGTGATGGCCCGCCTCCCCGTCGATGACGCGGACACCTTCGTTCGCTGGATGCTGACCGATTTCCAGAAGAACGGAGAGACGACTATGGTCGCGCCGGGAGACGGATTCTATGCGACGCCGGGCAAGGGGAAGCAAGAGGTCCGCCTCGCCTATGTCTTCGAGGAGGATGTTCTCCGCAGAGCGGTCGGTGTCTTCCTGGAAGGGCTGCAATCCTATCCGGGGCGGAACCGCTAGCTCCAACCGGCGCGCGGCTGGGCTAGCGGAGGCGGGCTGCGCCGGCTGCCGGCGCTCCGCCCGACGGACTCCGATCGAGCAGCCTGAGGAAGGCTCTTCCTGCCCGGGATCCCGCTCCGCCCGGCGGCAGCAAGAGACCCGAGAGCCGATCGAGAGACCAGCCGCGAACGGTGACGATGGCGAGCCTGTCCCGGCGCAAGTCCTCGGCGAGGGCTATCTCCGGGAGAACCGCCACGCCGAGCCCGCCGCGCGCCATCGTCCGCATGACCTCGGGGCTCGAGACCTCCATCGCGACGCGGGGCCGCAATCCCCTGGAGACGAAGTAGCCTTCGATCAGGTCGCGGGTCACGGAGCCACGCTTGTGGGCGAGCAGGGGCGCCTCTGAGATCTCTCGGAGCGAGACGCTCCTCCTCCCCGCGAGGGGATGAGTCGGGGAGGCGACGAAGCAGAGCCGGTCGCGGAAGAGCGGCCGGACCGGCCCGGGAGGGTCGGGAATCGGCAGGGTCGCCAGAGCGAACTCGATCTCCCGCGCCCGGACCCCCTCCGCAAGGGCGAGACTCCCCTCGCTCACCAGCTCCAGACCGACCCCGGGATGCCTCTTTCTGAAGACCCGCAGCAGGGGCGGCAAGCGGTGCTCCAGGATCACATCCGTGGAGCCGAAGCGGAGGGTTCCCTCAAGGGGGCCCCGCCGCAAGTCCCCCTCGATCGATCGCAGCTCGTCGAGGACCTTCCTGGCTCGCTCGAGGACCGTCCTACCCTCCGCCGTGAGCGCCACTCCGCGCGCGCGCCGCGCGAGAAGCTGCACGCCGAGCTGCCGCTCCAGGCGCGACACTCGGATCGAGACGGCGGGCTGGCTGACGCCGAGCGCCCGCGCGGCGGCGGTCAAGCTCCCCGATCGGGCCGCGGCGTCAAGGCAGCGCAAAGCGAAGAGATCGATTCCCTTCATCGCTATCCATACGATTCCTTTATGGCGACTCTAATGACTATGCCATGGAACAATGCCTGACGGAAGCGCCAACATCCTCCAGACGAGTCCGGCGGGCCATCCCGGTCCGAGGCTCGCGGCGAAAGGAGTCGAACAATGAGCGTCACCATCCAGCCTGCGGACGGAAGACTCGGGGTCCTCACCCCCGGCTTGGGGGCCGTCACCACCACATTCATCACCGGAGTGGAGTCCCTGCGCAAGGGGGCCGGGATCCCTTATGGGAGCCTCACCCAGATGGGGACGATCCGCCTCGGCAAGCGGACGGAGGGGCGCTCCCCCTCGATCAAGGACTTCGTTCCCTTGGCCCCCCTGGAGGGCATCGCCTTCGGCGCGTGGGACCCGATTCCGGATGACGCCTACCGTTCGGCCAAGGTGGCCGGCGTTCTCCGCGACGAGCACCTGGACCCCGTCCGATCGGAGCTCGAGGCGATCCGGCCGATGCCCGCGGTCTTCGACAACCGCTTTGTGAAGAAGCTCCAGGGGACGAACGTGAAGAAGGGCAAAAGCCTCATGGAGATGGCGGAGGCCCTCCGGGAGGATATCCGGAGGTTCAAGTCGGAGAATCGCTGCGACCGCTTGGTGATGATCTGGTGCGCTTCGACCGAGATCTTCCTGAAGCCCTCGGCGGTCCACCAGACGTTGCAGGCCTTCGAGGATGGGCTCCGCCGGAACGATCCGGAGATCGCTCCCAGCATGGTGTACGCCTACGCCGCCCTCAAGGAGAAGGTCCCCTTCGCCAACGGCGCCCCCAACCTGACGGCCGACATCCCGGCGCTTGGCGAGCTGGCCCGCGAGCAGCATGTCCCGATCGCCGGCAAGGACTTCAAGACCGGCCAGACCCTGATGAAGACGATCCTCGCGCCAGGATTCAAGGCGAGGCTCATCGGGGTCTCCGGCTGGTTCTCCACGAATATCCTCGGCAACCGCGACGGCGAGGTCCTTGACGATCCCGAGTCGTTCAAGACGAAGGAGGAGAGCAAGCTCTCGGTGCTCGATTCGATCCTCCAGCCTCATCTCTACCCCGAGCTCTACTCCTCCCTCTACCACAAGGTCAGGATCAACTACTACCCGCCCCGCGGAGACAACAAGGAAAGCTGGGACAACATCGACATCTACGGATGGATGGGCTACCCGATGCAGATCAAGGTGAACTTCCTCTGCAGGGACTCGATCCTCGCCGCGCCCATCGTGCTCGACCTCGCCCTCTTCATGGACCTCGCGCAGCGGGCCGGCATGCGCGGGATCCAGGAGTGGCTCTCGTTCTACTTCAAGAGCCCGATGCATGCCGAGGGACTCTATCCCGAGCACGACCTCTTCATCCAGCTCATGAAGCTCAAGAACACGCTGCGCTGGATGAAGGGCGAGGAGCTGATCACGCACCTGGGGATCGAGTACTACGACTAGTCAGATACAGCCAGCCGCAGGCCCCTTCAGGCGACTGCTCTTGCGGAGTTTCCGCCTAGGCAGAAACTCCGCGGTCGCCTTGGCGTCGCCCTTCTGGGCCTCCGGCTGGCGTCCTCATCCGGCCGACACAGGATTCTCGAGAACTCCTATGCCGTCGATCTCGACTCGGACGACATCGCCGGGCTTCATGAAGACGGGCGGGTCGCGAAAGACCCCCACGCCGGCCGGCGTCCCGGTGGCGATGATGTCTCCGGGAAGAAGCGTCATCTGGTGGCTGATGTAGGAGACGAGGTCTCGCGGGGGAAAGATGAGCTGCGAGGTCGAGCTCTCTTGCATCTTGCGCCCGTTCCAGAAACAACGAATGCCCCGATCGCACGGATCGAAACCCTCCGCGGCGACAATCCACGGCCCGCAGGGGCCGAAGCTGTCGAAGCTCTTGCCGCGGAAGAACTGCTTGTCGCCGAACTGGGCCTCGCGTCCGGAGACATCGTTCATGATCGTATAGCCGAGGATGACGGCGTCGGTTTCATCGGCCCGGACCCGCCACGCCCGCGCTCCGATGACGATCGCCAGCTCCGCCTCGGCGTCGACCCTTCCCTCCTGGGGCGGCACCCGGATCGGATCGCCGCTTCCGATGAGGCAACTGGGCGCCTTGGAGAAGAGGAGGGGGGAATCGGGAGGCTTCTTCCCCTGCTCCAGGGCATGGTCTCTGTAGTTCAGGCCGACCGCGATGATCTTCGATGGGTTCGGGATGACCGGACCCAGACGCTGGCCCGCAAGGGGGGACCAGGCCTCCGGGGGCGACTCGAGCGCAAGGGCGCGCTCCTCTCCGAGAAGACCATCCTCGAGGATCTCTCGCCAGCTCTCCCCCTGGCATGAGAGACAGAGCGCTGCGTCATCGGAGACCCAGGCCGGCCTCTCCATTCCGATCGGTCCGACGCTTGCCATTCGCATCCTGGACCCTCCTCTCGCCCCGCTAAGGCCGCGGGCGCGTCTTCCACCGGCGATGCATCCAGAACCATTGCTCGGGGTAGCGGCGGATGAACGCCTCGAGATTCCTTGTGAGGATCTCCGTGTGGCAGCGGATATCCTCCCCCTCGTCCTCCCCGCGCGGCACGAGAAGGGGCGGCAGGAACTCCGCCCTCAGGCGGCCGTCCGGGAGACGGACGGCGAATCCCTGCAGGATCGGCACGCCGAATCGCCTCGCCAGCCGCACCGGCCCCACCGCGGTCGAGGCGGGGCGCCCCATCAACTCGACGAAGACCCCGTCGCGCCCGGCGTCCTGATCGCCGACGATGACGACCAGGTTCCCTTCCCTCATCGCAAGGATGAGATCCTTCAGTCCCTTCTCCGCCGGCAGGGTGCCCACGCCCAGGCGAGCGCGGATCGAGTCGATATACGCGCCCGCCAGCTTGTTGTGGTGCTCCCCGACGATCGCCTTGGTCCGGTGCCCCAGGGCCGCCGGGAGCGAACCCAGCCATTCCCAGTTCCCGAAGTGGGCGGTCAGAAGGATCGCTCCCCGGCCGGCCGATGCCACCGCTTCCAGATGCTCCCGATGCGCGACATCCCCCATCGCGAGCCTCGCCTCGCGGGGGAGCCGATTCATCCGGGCCAGATCGACCGAGGTCTGAGCGAAGCTCCTGTAGGCGCCCCTCGCGATCCGCCGCCGATCGGCATCCGTCCTCTCGGGAAAGGCAGCCTCGAGATTCCCGAGCGTCACGGACCGGCGAATGCGAACGACATCGAATGCGAGATCCCCGAGTCCGCGGGCCAGTGCGCGCCCGGAACGTGCCGAGAGCCTCGATACGACGCCCACGAAGGCGCGCAGAAGGGCATGCTCGATCCGGTCGCTAAGCCCCACTAGGCGCCCCTTCCCGCCTTCGCGTAGGACATGCCGTGCAGCCGGCGCACTCGGCCCGAAAGCTCCAGCCTGCCGAGTGAAGGCAGGATCTCCTGCGCGGAGCAAGCCAGGCGGCCGCACAGGCTGTCGAGCGAGCGGGGACCCGAGGCGAGCGCCCCCAGGATGCGAGCATCGAGCCCTTCGGCCGCAGTCTCAGCGTCGCATCCACCATCGTCTGCAGACAGCCCGCCCGGGGCAGGCACGCCAAAGCGCTCGATGATATCGGCGGCGGACGTGACGAGAATCGCCCCGCTTCGCAGGAGCGCGTTCGGCAGGATCGATCCCTCCCCCACCGGATCGCGGGGAACAGCCCCCACGTCCCGCCCTATGGCGAGGGCATGATCGACCGTCGAGCGCGCGCCGCTGCGCCCGCGACCCTCGACCACGACGATCATCCCTCCCAGCGCGGCCAGGATCCGATTGCGGCGGGGAAAGTGGAGGGGCCGCGGCTCGACCCCCAAGGGAAACTCGCTCACGAGCGCCCCCGAGAGAGCGATCGCCTCGCCGAGCCTGGCGTGGCTGGGCGGCGTGGGGCGGTCGATGCCCCCGGCGAGGACCGCGATCGTGCGGCCGCCGGCCTCGAGCGCGCCGCGGTGAGCGGCGCCGTCGATTCCGAGGGCGAGCCCGCTCACGATGGTCATTCCCGCCATGGCCAGATCCCGCGCGAGCGACCGGGCGAGCGACAGACCCGCGTCGCTCGCGTATCTCGCTCCCACGATCGCCAGCGACGGCGCGGCGGGATCGTGCAGCCTTCCCCGCACGTAGAGGACGGCCGGCGGGTCCGCGAGCTCGGTCCAGAGCCGTCGGAGCCAGGGGTGGTCCTCGGGGGTGAGGATCTCGACCCCCCGCCGCGTCGCTTCCTCCTCGATCGCCGCGGCCTCCTCGATGCCGGGCCGCGCGGCGGTCATCTGCCGGAGATCGGAAGGACGAAGGGCGAGATCGCCCGGGATCCGGTCGGGGCGGACTGGCAGCTCGGGAGGCGATCCAGGGCAGGATCGCGCCACGGAGGCGAGCGCGAGCGGCCTGAGATCGTGACGCAGCGACCAGGCGATCCACCGGAGCCGCCTGAGGCGCGGCTCAGTCATCGGTCTCCTCCGCCGCCGGGTCCTCCGAACGAAGGACGAGCCATTGGCGCGGCCACGGGGAATCCCCAAGAGCCTCCCCCCGGTCGATCCGCTCCGCGAAGCTCCGCGTCCCGCTTGGATCCGACTGCGATTCCGGCGCGGCCTCCGGGACGCGCGGCTCCTCGCAGCGATCGAGAAACTCCCGCAGGGCGCGGAGGAGGTTCTGGATGCCGCGGCCGGAGTGGGCCGAGAAGGCCAGAGCCTCTTGCCCGGCCACGCGGGGCGGCGACCATGAATCTCCGCGCAAGTCGGCGCGACTGAATGCTACGAGCCATGGACGCCGGCATAGAGCGCCGCTCCAGCTCTCGATCTCCCTGCGAAGGATCTGAAGATCCTTCTCTGGGTCCTCCGAGATGCTGTCGAGCAGGAAGAGCAGGACGCGGGTGCGCTCGATGTGCTTCAGGAAGCGGGCTCCCAGTCCGCGTCCCTTGTGAGCCCCCTCCACGAGACCCGGGATGTCGGCCATCACGAAGGCGTAGAACTCTCCGCCGGGGACGATTCCCAGATTCGGCTCCAGGGTCGTGAAAGCGTAGTCGCCGATCTTGGGCCGGGCGTTCGAGACGCGCGAGAGCAACGTCGACTTCCCCACGTTGGGCAGACCGACGATCCCCACGTCGGCGAGCAGGCGCAGCTCAAGCAGGAGGTCCCTCGCCTCCCCTTCCCCCCCGGGGGTGGCGAATCGCGGCGAACGCCTTGTCGAGGACTTGAAGTGGACGTTCCCCTTGCCGCCCTTCCCGCCTCGGGCGACGAGGAAGGAGTCGCCGGCGACGACCAGATCCGCGACGAGCGCTCCGGTCTCCGCGTCGCGGACCACCGTGCCGGCGGGAAGGCGGATCAGGTAATCGCCGCCGCGCCTTCCCGAGCACTGCTTGCCCGAGCCGTTCATCCCTCTGCCGGCCTCATGAAGAGGCCGGTGTCGCAGATGCAACAGGGTTCGCATGTCGGGATCGACGATCAGCACGACATCGCCGCCGTCCCCGCCGTCTCCGCCGTCAGGGCCTCCGCGCGGAACGAACTTCTCCCGGCGGAAGCTCACGCATCCGTCGCCCCCGCCGCCCGCGACGACGCGGATCCTGGCCTCATCGACAAACATCGATCGGGATTCCGCGGGGAGGACGTCGCCTACGGACTGGGTTTCGCGTTCTTTGCGGACGCGTCGGGCTTCTTGGCATCGCCGGACTTCTCCGTTGCGGGCTTCGCCCCGGCATCCCCGCCGCCCCTCTCCGCCTTGGTCTTCGCGCGGTATTCGGGACTCCGGTAATCGGTGGCGTAGAAGCCGCTTCCCTTGAAGAGGAGGCCGGCTCCGGCGCCGATCCGCCGCCGGACCGCTCCCCTGCACCTGGGACATCTCTTGCGCACGGGATCGGTCATCTTCTGGAACAGCTCGAACTCGTGTCCGCACTTGTCGCAGACATACTCATATGTGGGCATCGACTACCTCTCGAAAGGACCTTCCTCAGGAGCCGCGGACTGGACCGAGCTTCTCCAGCGCGCCGCGAAGCAGCCCGAGACCCGTCTCCAGCGTCTCCTCCGAGGCAGCGAAGGAGATCCTCAGGTACTCCGGCGCATGGAACGCCCCGCCGGGCACGGTCGCGACGCCTGTCTCGTCAAGCAACCATGAGACCAACTCGGCATCGGAGTTGAGTCCCCCGCCTCCCTTTCGCGCGCCGAGGAAGGAGGAGACGCGCGGAAACAGGTAGAAGGCTCCCTCGGGCTCGAAGAGATCGAGGCCGGCCGTGCCGCGGAGGATCCGCATGACCAGATCGCGACGCCGCTCGAAGACGGCGCGCATCGCTTCCGCGTGCCGGCCGGCCGCCTGAAGCGCGTAGCGGCTCGCCTCTTGCGAGATCGAGCATGGGTTCCCGCACTGATGGCTCTGGATCGCGGAGGCGGCCGTGATCCAGTCTGCCGGTCCCGCCGCGTAGCCGATCCTCCAGCCCGTCATGGAGAAGGCCTTCGAGACGCCGTTGACGATGGCGATCCTCGCTCGCAGGGCGGGCTCGACCGTCGCCAGGCTGACGTGGCGGCGCCCATCGAAGAGAATCCGCTCGTAGATCTCGTCCGTGATGATCCAGAGCCCCGCCTCGAGGGCGGCGGAGGCGACCGCGCGCAGATCCTCCTCTGTATAGACTGCTCCCGTCGGATTGCACGGGCTGTTGAGCAGCAGCCCCACCGTCCGGGGCCCGACGGCGGAGCGGAGCATCTCTCCTGTCAGGCGGAACCCGTCCTCGAGCCCAGTCGCTACGAAGCGCGGCTCGGCCCCGAGGAGATGTATCATCGAGGGGTAGCTCACCCATGTGGGCACCGGAACGATGACCTCATCGCCCGGGCTCAGCGCCGCGGCCAGGAGGTTGTGGATCGAGTGCTTCGCCCCGCTCGAGATCAGGATCTCCCGCGCCGGGTCGTAGGAGAGATGGTTCTCGTCCCGCAGCTTGGCGGCGACCGCCTCCCGCAGCTCGATCGTGCCCATCGGCGAGGTGTAGCGCGTCTTCCCCTCCCGGATGGCGGCGATCCCCGCCTCGCAGACCTCTCCCGGCGTGGGGAAGTCGGGCTGACCGACCCCGAAGTTGAAAACCCGGCGCCCTTGCCTCGTCAACTGGCGCACTTTCTCGTCCACAGCCCCCGTCTCCGAGAGCCCCACCCTCGATGCGAAAGTCCCGATCCTCACCGACTCCTCCTCCCGCTACCGCGGGGCTTCGCTCCATCTCCTTGGCGCATACGGGCGCTGAGCATCCTGGCCACGGACGGCGCGACCAGCTTCGAGAGGTCCCCGCCGTGCCTGGCAATCTCCTTCACCAGCGTCGAGTTGATATAGGAAAACTCCTCCGTCGGCATGACGAAGAGCGTGTCGATCTCGGGCCAAAGCTTCTGGTTCATGGTCGCCATCTGGAACTCGTATTCGAAGTCGGAGAAGAAGCGCAGACCCCGGATGAGGCTTCGCACGCCCCGAGCGCGGGCGAATTCCACGAGGAGCCCTTCGAAAGGCTCGATCTCGATCCGCCGTCTCAACGACCTCGGAATAGAGCAGGTGACCATCTCGATCCGCTCCTCCAGCGTGAAGACCGGCTGCTTCCGCTGCCTGTCCGAAGCGGCCACGGCGATGAGGACACGATCGAAGATGTGCAGGGTCCGCATGAGAATATCGATGTGACCGAGAGTCACCGGATCGAAGGTCCCCGGAAAGATCGCTGTGCGCTGCTTCACTTGCCCTCCCATGCGAAGAAGACCAGGTTGGTCTCGCCGACCGCGTGCGTCCTGTAACGGTGGAGCCGGCCGACGGTCTCGGCCGGTTGAACAGCATGCTTCGACGTTTCCACAACGAGCACTCCATCGGCGGCAAGCAGCGCGCCGGGACCCGAGCGGAACGCCCGCGCGATCCAGTCGCGGTCCGCCTCCGCGTACGGCGGATCGGCGAACGCGTAGCGGAACGATCTGCCCTCTTCCTCGAGAACCTTGACCCCCGACCCGACCGAGGCCGCGAGGACCCGGCTCCTCGCCGACAGGCCGAGATCCTCGATGTTGCCCCTGAGGAGGCGAAGGGCGCCCGGATCGCGCTCGATGAAGCATGCCTCGGCCGCCCCGCGGCTGAGCGCCTCGATTCCGACGGCCCCGACTCCGGCGAAGAGATCGAGGACCGCCGCTCCCTCGATCGCCTCCGCCAAGATGTCGAAGAGGACTTGGCGCACGTGCCCTTGCGTCGGCCTGAGGGTCTTGCCCGGCGGCGTCCTGAGCGTGCGCCCCTTCAGCTCTCCGGCAATGACCCGCATCATGCCCTGCTGCCCCGGAGCAATGCGATGGCCGATGAAAGCTCATCGCAGATCGCGTCGATTCCCTTGCCGTCCGTGTCGACGACCAGCTCGGCTCCCCTATAGAGATCCTCACGCGAAGACAGGAGGGAAGGCAGTACGAGCCTCGCCGCGGCGCCCTCCCCCAGGGGCCGCGCCGGCGCCCCCGGGGCTCCGATGCGCCTCATGATCTCCGGGAGGGACGTCTTCAGCCAGACGGCGACGCAGCGATCCTCGAGGGCGGCTCTGTTGCGAGGATCGATGAGGGTCCCCCCCCCGCAAGCGATGATCAACCCCTCGCCGGCGCAGAGATCGCGGAAGATCCTCCCCTCCACCTCTCGGAAGTAGGGTTCGCCCCGGGCCGCGAAGATATCGCTGATCGGGAGCCCCTCCGAGCGCTCCACGAGGAGGTCGACATCATGGAAGGGAAGCCCAGTTCTGCTGCTCAACGCCTGCCCGACGGTCGTCTTGCCGGCCGCCATGAATCCGATCAGAGCCAGATTCGGGGCGGGAATCATGGCTTCTGCCCGCCCTCGGCCGGCTGGCCCGCATCGGGGGGCGCGGCCCCCGTCTGCGGCCTCTCCCCAGCGCCCGTCGCCGGCTCCGGCCCATCGGCCGGTTCGCTGATCTCGACCGAGGCGAGCGGGCGCTTCTGGCCTTCTTCGGCCCTGTGCCTCTCGTAGAAGTCGTCCGGCTTCACGACCTCGGTCGATCTGCGGACTGAGTCCTCGACCCCGCGCAGCGTACGCTGCAGATCGCCAAGGCCCTTTCCAAGCGTCCGCGCGATGTCAGGGATGTGGCGCGGACCGAACAGGACAAAGACGAGGAGCAGGATGAGGAGCAGCTCTTGAGTCCCGACGTTGAACACCGATCGACCTTCTCCCTTGTGCCACTGAGACCTTCACCATGCTACCAGAAGCGCCGGCGCCCGCAAGAAGGCGGGGGGCCCTGTCGGACCCCCCGCCTGAGGTTTCAGCTACCGTGGAAAGGCTAGAAGTTGAATTTCACCCCGACCATGTGGTTGTCGTCGAAGAAGTCGTTCACGAGGCGCAGGGCGTAGTCGAAGTTGAGCTTGCTCTGGCCGCCCAGCGGGAGGGCCACTCCGAGGCCGAACGCCGGGCCGTAGAGGTAGTCGTCGTTGCCGCTCAGGGTCCCGCCTCCGCGCACGAAGAACTGGTCGTGATAGGCGAACTCCGCCCCCAGATTGACCTCGTCGTCGTTGAAGTTGTTCGACTGGAAGCTACCGTACCCCGCGACCATCCCGATGTCTGTGAGCGGGTACTCGTAGCGCCCGCCGAACTCGATGTAGCTCGGCAGCTCGAACGGCGCGGAGAGCGACGAGAGCGAGCGGTCGCCCGCCTGGGGGTTGTCCGAGGTCCGGTGGAAGCTCTCGAAGTCGGCGCCCGAGAACCTCATCGTGGGGCCGATGTTCTTCAGCGCCAGTCCGAACGAGACCCCCTTGGGGCCCGGCCGGTACTGGATCCCGATGTCGAACGCGACCCCCGACGCGTGGGCTTGAAGAACCGACTCCGAAATGAGCTTGCCGGTGAGGCCGATCGTGACCTGATCGGTCATGTAGCGCCCGTAGGAGAGACCGAGGATCGAGAAGTTCGGCGAGAAGACCCTCCCGGTCCCTTCCGGCGCCAGTTCGGTCGTTTCGATGATGTCGCCGATCGAGAGGACGTCGGCCGTCACCGCGATCGTCCCGAAGCTGGTCTGCGCGGCGACGCCGACGTAGTTCTTCTTCATGTCGGCGATGTAGGTGAGGTTCGAGAAGAGAGCCTCGACCCCCCGCACGCCGGAGATGGCGGCGGGATTCCAGTAGAGCATCTCGAGTCCGCCCCAGTCGGCGACGGCGCCGTCGCCGATCGCGAGTCCTCTGGGGCTGTTCGGGATCAGTAGCTCGGAGGCACCCGCCGTCCCGATCCGGTCGGAGTTGCCCGCGAAGGCCGCCGCCACGAGAGCCGTGGAGAGCAGGACCGCCGCAGCCAGGACAAACTGAACCTTCATCGCGTATCCTCCTTTCCCTGGTTCTAGAAGCGATTCAGCCGTTCTTTTTCGACGAAGACGGCAAGCTTGCCGACATGAGCGCCGACTCCCTTGGCGTCCACATGGAAGATGTAGATCCCGCTGGCAACCGGTATCGCCTGCTCGTTCTGGAGGTCCCACTCGAGGATCGAGCTGACCTGGTCCTCCGCTCCCTCCTTCTCGAGCGTCCGAATCAGCTCGCCGGCCAGATTGAAGAGGCGAATCGTCGTCGGCACGTTGGGCAGATTGATGAACCGCACCACCCGATTGAACTGATCCAGCTCGTAGGCGCTCTGGTTGAGATAGGGATTGGGGACAGCCCGGATGCGGCTGAGATCGTACCCAACGACATCCCCCGCCCTGTCGCCGGCTGCGTAGGTCCTGAAGCGGAACTTGTCCGCCGGGGTGTTCGGCTTCGTCGTCGAGAACTTGATGACGGTGCCGTCCGGCGGCATCTGGAGAGGATCGGCATCCGACCAGACGACGAGCCTCGCGAAGAGCTCGACTCCGGTTGGATTCTGGCCCCACTCTCCATCGCTCACCTCGGCCACGACCTGCTCCCAAGTGAATCCCTCGCCCAGCGTGTTGGCGTAGATCCAGTCCGTGGCGCGCTCTCCGTAGTGTCCGTCGACATTGTCCTCGGGGAAGTCAAACTCGTTGGGGGAGGCGCCTCCTTCGACAATCAGAGGCACCAAGCGCACTTCCTCCTGCGTCAGGGGATCTACCCAGTAGAGGCCGAAGGGAAGCGGGCGCCATCTCGCGTCGTCCAGCCACCACCAGCCCCAGTTGTTCACGAAGTCATAGTCCCACTTCATGATGATGTCGTTGGCCGTGTGGTTCGCGTTCAGGGTTCCGTCTCGCATCAGACGGCCCTCGCCGCCGTCGCCGCCGCCGCAGGAGAGCCCCCAGTCGGCCGTGGAGTTGTAGCTCCACCAGAGGTCGTTGCCAGGTCCGCCCCAAGCATCGGGCTCAACCGGCGTTCCCCCGCCGAGGCCGTCCCCGTGGATGATCTCATCCATCATCGGACGCGACGGCTCGCGCTGGTTCCGCTTGAACCCGGGCGCGGGTCCGAGGACGCGGACCATCATCCCGTTCACGATCGGGTAGCCGTACTCCTCGGGATCGGGGGACTGGAACTCCTGTCTTGCCAAGAGCGTGTCCTCTGATCCGCTCCTTACGAGATCCCAGACCACCTTCGTGACCTCGTGCTCGTCCTCGATCTCGACGACCTCGCGGAAGGTCACATCGTACTCGGCGTTCTCCACCAGCGAAGGGTCGATGAAGACGACCTCGACCGAGCCGTCGCTCGTCCCGCTCATGCGGACGATCTCACTGCTCGGCAATCGCAGCAGGCCCGATGAGGCCTTCGGCGTCACCGTGACTCCCTGGGGAGAGTTCTCGAGCGTCGGCGAGATCCATCCCAGCTGATTCTCCCCGACGAAGAAGGGCTCGATGTTCCTCACGTCATATGAGTACGACGTCACGGCGAAGAAGTAGTCCAGGTAGTTAACCAACTGCCCGCCCTTGATCGCGTCCTGCGCGATGGTGATCTTGTGGGTCAGGCCGCTGTCCGAGCCTCGCTGGACAATGACCCTCTGGGTGCCTCCCGCCCCGATGTCGAAGACATCGCCATAGATCAGGGCAACCGCGTCGGCCACGTCCCAGGTGTAGATCTTGTGCCACGGGCCCGCTACCGATTCCCCTTGATAGAGGTTGTAGCCCTGGTGGTGGTACTCCTGGTCCAGCTCCTCGCTCAGATCCACATGTCCGAGCGCGTCCGTCGACCAGATGAGATCGACCGATCGATCCCCCGGCAGATAGTACATCTGCGGCCTCGGCGGGGAGGACGGAAGCTGGAAGTTGATGTCGAAGACCGCCTGCGCCTGCTCGTCGTAGAGCTTGAGAAGCTCGAGGCTCTCCAGCCTATCGGCCCCCTGCGCGATGATCAGCCCGGCGACGACCTCCTGGCTGTCGCCCGGGGCCATCGAGAAGGGGCCGGAAGAGAGCATCAGCCGGCGATCCGCCGCGTTGGTGTCGAGCCACCCGGTCCCGGCGACGGGATCGCCGGCGACCATGTAGCGCGTCGGCAGATTCGTCGTCGGATCGATCTGTTGGCCTCCGAGCGGATCGAGCCCCAGCATGTAGTTGTAGGACTGAGAGGCGGAACGGGGATCCGTTCCATTGATGTACTTGTTGAAGGACGTCATCGGCAGGTTCCTGTAATCGGGAACCGCCCGGCCGCTCACGTAGGCGGTGTCGCCGGGGCTGGGCACGATGGGTCCTTGGAAAAAGTCGAAGCCGACCGCCGGAGGGGCGCTCTCGTAGATCTCGTCGTCGTTGGTGTCGTTGTAGCAGTAGCCCAGGGAGAGAAGCGTGTCGCAACCGACCAGATCGTCGTCGGCCCCTCCCAGGTCCGGGTCGGACCAGAGCGAGATGAAGCAGTCCTCGAGCGTCTCGTTCCCCCGGTTGATGATCTTGAACTTCACGAAGACCATGTTCCCCAGAGGGGCGGGGCGATCGAAGGCAAAGGTGGTCTGCTGGATTTCGATGTTCTGCGGCGCCGTCGCGCCGGCGTTGTTCGTATGGCCGGAGGGATCGGCATCGTTGTAGACCGCCCAGAGCGTCTGATCGCCCACGAAGAGGGGCCTGCCCTCTGCGTCCACGGGGGCGCCATCGGCGATCGGCCAGTTCAGGTAGTCCTCCGATTGCGTGTCCCCCTTGACAATCTTGTAGACCCGAAGACGGGCGTCCGCCGGATTGTCGTAGGTGATCGTGCTGCCCTCGTTGTAGATCCGTCCGGGCTGGTACTCGAGGTCGTACTCCGCGACCGTGACCCTCACTTCCCCTTCGGCCTTCGACCCGAACCAGAGGCCGCATGCATAGACGGCGGCCTTGTTGGTTCCGCGCGGGAAGAAGGTTCCCGAGGGGCCTCCCTGCGATTCGAGATCTCTCCCGAACCCGCCGCTGTTCGTCACGAACATGTCGATGTTGTTGACATCGATACGGGTGTCGTTGTCGACGACGAGGGGAACCAGCAAGCCGGCGACTCCCCCACCCACGACGGCGGCGGCCGGAAGCGGCCCGGCAAGCAATCCAGCCAGGATCAGCCAGGCCAGAATCCACCGGTATGGCCGAATCATAGATCCTCCTTGTTCAAGCGCCTGCCTCGAAGAGGCGACATCCATCTGGCGCTTCATCTAGAAACTCGTCCTGAGTCCGAATCGGACCATACGCGGGCTGTCGTAGTTGTTCGGGTTTCTCTGGGCCAGGCCGTAGAGACCGCGCTCCTCATCCGTGGAATAGGAAAGCGCTCCCGTCGGCGTTGTCAGCCAGCCGGTCTCAGCGGGATCCCCAGACGAGCTGTAGACGGCGACCGGGTTGACCCTGTTGAGGACATTCAGGACCCAGAGGTAGGCGTTGATCTCGTACCTTCCGAAGGCGAAGCCGCGATCGAGCTTCATGTCGACGCGATTGCGCCAGGGGCCGTAGAGCGAGTTGATCGAGCCCGAGGGCTGGATCGTGACCGCCGCCAGCGTAACCTCGTCATAGGCCTTGGTGGGCGTGTACGGATTGCCGCTGCTGATGTTGATCAGCACGTTGACTCCCATCTTCTCGAAGGGGCGAAGGCCGCCGATCACCGGCCCCTGTCCCTTCTCGAAACGATAGTCGACGTTCGCCGAGATCTTGTGGCGTTGATCGAAGTCGAGGGGCGCGGTCTGCTTCGGCGCGATCCCTCCCGTCCAGGCGATATTGCGCTGGGAGTTGGCCACGGATCCCGTCCCGTTCGCGAAGGAGTAGGTGTAGTTGAGCTGCGCGGCGAGATTCGAGGTCCGGCGCAGGTCGAAAGCGAAGTCGACTCCCTTGATCGTGCCGTAGTCGGTGTTGCGGAACGAGGAGTAGGAGTTCGGAGATGAGCGGATCGACTGGACCTGGACGAGGTCCTGGACGTTCTTGTAGAAGGCGGTCAGGTCGATGCGCGCGCGCTCCGAGACCTGCTGGGTGAACCCGACCTCATAAGCCGTCGTCGTCTCGGGGGTCAGGTTCGGATTCCCGAAGGGGTAGTAGTACCCTCCCTCCCTCACCTTGTACTCGCCATAGACGAAGCCGGTGTAGAGGTCCTCCAGGTTCGGCTGCTGGAAAAAGATCCCGTAGTTGGCGTGGAACTGCGTCCTCTCGCTCACGGGGAAACCGACTCCCAGGCGAGGACTCAGCTTATGCCTGACCTTGCTGTCCTCGAGGTCCTCGGGATCCAGAACGGCCCGGTCCTCGCCGAGGGGCAGCTCCTCGTTCGCGAAGATCTTGGTGTCGACATCCAGGTAGTCGTAGCGCAGACCGGCATTCAGGATGAACTGGTCCTTCTCGTACTTGTTCTGCACATAGAAGGAAGCGTCCTTGGGATGCTTCGCTCCGTCCAGTCCCCTATCGAGAGGCTTCTCGGGATCGTCGAGCGCATATCCGAAGCGATCGACGTCCACGAGTCCCTGCGGCGTTCGCATGCGGTAGGGGAAGAGATGCCGGTAGCGCCGCAGGGTGTGATCGCGGTACTCGGCTCCCACCTTCGCCTGGTTTGTCGGCGTCCACTGGACCGTCATGTCGCCCTTGAATCCAAAGTAGGACGACTCCCGATGAAGATAGTCGTCCCAGACCGAGGCGGTGCTGTCGCTGTAGACGTAGGTCGTGTCGCTCCCCACGATCCGCTGGAGGTCCTCAGTCGGCCCGTACCAGAAGAGGGGCGTCCCGGGATCGTAGGTCGGATTCCCGTCAGGACGGCTGTAGGCGTCAAGGTCCTTGAAGTAGCGGCCGTCCCCGCGGAACCGCTCCGTGTAGAACCAGTTCGCTCCGAAGGAGTAGAATGTCCGCGGGTTGATCGTGTGCGTGAAGGTTCCGAAGAGGCTCTTGTTGGTGTCCTGATAGCGCGGTGTGTGCGGCAGGTTGAACAGGTAGGAGTGCCGGTACTCCTGCCAGTCGTCCCTCGAGTTGAGCGTGCCGACGCGGATCTTGTATGGAGCGCCGAGCTGCCAGGTGCCTTTCGCCTGCCATGTGTAGCCGGACAGATCGTTGTTGGGAAGCCTCCCGTCCTTGTATAGCGCCTTCTGTTCGCCGGTGAAGCCGAGCTTCTCGATCGGCTTCGGAGCGCGGTCGCGCTGCCAGCGGCTCTCGCCGCTCAGGAAGAAGGTCAGCTGATCCGTGCCCGGGATCACCGGACCTCCAAGAGAGGCGTCATAGATGTTCCAGTCGTAGCTCTTGGCGCCTAGCCATTCGCCGATCCTGTTGTCGGTGACGACCTCGACGCTGCCGAAGTATTCCGGCTCTCCCTCCCGCGTGATGACGTTGACCGCGCCGGACATGATCTTCCCGTACTCGGCATTGAAACCGCCCGTCATGACCACGATCTGGTCGATGGCGTTCTGGTTCACGGAGGTGGTCGAAAGCCCGGTCAAGGGGTCCTGCTGCGAGAACCCGTCCACGTAGTAGGCGACCTCCTCCGCCCTGCCCCCCCGCACGTAGAGACGAGGCGCGTTGCTCGCCTCGGCCCCCACGGGGGTCAGGCTCTGCGCGACGATGCCGGCCTGCTGGCTTGCGACGTTCTGGTATCCCCTCGCGGGGAGATTCTCGACCTCCTCGCGACCCAGGAACCGCGTCGTGCCCGTGAGGTCCTTCTGGATGAGCGGCTTCTCGGCGCGGATCTCGACGGTCTGGACCACGCCCAGCACCGTCTGTTCCAAGGCGAAGTCCGCCTCCGTCGTGAAGTCGGGTGCGACCCGCACGTCACCCAGGACCACTGGCTTGTAGCCGACTAGGGTCGCCTGCAGCTGGTAGGTTCCGGCCGGAACGTTGAGGACGAAGTAGCGCCCCGCGGCGTCGGCCGTCGCCCCCATCGTTGTTCCGACGATCGTGATGTTCGCACCGGCGAGCGGTTGGCCGCTCTCCCTGCCGGTGACGACCCCTGAGATCTTCCCCACCGTTCCCGCCCACGCTGTCGAGACCAGGATCGGCCCCAGCAGCAGCAGGAAGGCAAGTCGGTGGAGACGGTTCTGCAGGAACATACGCCCCCCTTCCGCTCACAATGAGCAGGCTGTGGACTCCTTGTCCGATCGGACCATCCGGCCCGCGACTCCTCCCAATCCAAGCACCTCCGCGACGAGAAGTTATTCGCTTGGAACCCAAGAGCTTAGGGCGGCAGCAAAGTAGTCCCGCCGCAGACCGGTGTCAAGCTCTTTTCCCCTGCCGGTCTGGGCCCCCGCGGCACTGCGCGAAAGGAGTCGTGCGAAACGCACCCCCGGGAGCCTCCCGACCCTCTATCGGCGGGGCAAACCTCAAGCTTTCGCACTAGTTAGCCGATGAACAGGCATGGAATGGAAGATGCTCGCCGCAAGGGAGTTCCGGCCTCCGCCGGCCGGAGATGCGCTCTCATGGCAAGGGGGTGAGCGGCAGGTGAGATCGAAGAGCAGGCGCCAACCTATAGCTATCCAAGGGTTTACGCTGGTCGAACTCATGATCGCCTTGGTGATCCTCGCCGTGGGAATTCTCGGAGTCGGACAGATCTTCGCCGTCTCGGGAAGGAACGCGGCCATGGGGCGGGCGGAGACGACGGCAGTCAGCCTAGCCCGGGAAATCCAGGAGAAGATCATGAGCGAGTCGGTGGATCAGGTTCCCATGGTGTTCGATGGGGTCGACACCACGGAGCCCTCGACCGTCACCCTTCCCTGTGAGGAGTGGGCGGCTCACATCAGCGAGCAGCTCGGCCCGGGAGCGAGCGGTCGGCTCGACGTGTTCGATTCCGACTCGGATGAAGAGATCCTACCGGGGATGTTCTCCGTTCTCGTCCGGATCTCGTGGCCGTCCCGCGGCGACACGCTGACGCTTCCCCTCCGGTTCGCGATCACGGACATCGGCCACTGATCCGAAGGATGGAGCCGTCCATGAAACCCCACGATCCCATCTTTCTCGGCCCGCGCGCCGGGAACACCCTGCTGCTCGCTCTCCTCATCCTCGCGGCGCTTGCCATTCTCGGGGGCTCGATTGCCGTCGTCACGATGGGCGACCGGAATCTCTCGCGCTACGAGCGTCACAGCGTCGAGGCGCTGGCCGCCGCCGAGACCGGCGTGGCCTTCGCCAAGCGGAGCATCAAGGACCTCGTCGCGCCCATGGCCGACGAGGACTCCGACGGGCACCCGGACTTCCGCCTCTCGGACACGCTTTCCTGGGACGGAAGCTACCACGTCATCGCCGAGGCGAGCGACATCAAGGGCGTCGGCATCACCGCCTATCAGGCGAACGGCTTCACGATCGTCTCGGAGGGGGAGTTCCGCGGCGCCAAGCGTCGCGTCAAGGTGGAGATCGTCCACGACAGCTTCCTCAAGTACGCCCGCTTCACGGCGCTAGGTGACCTGACATACGCCTGTGACGCGAACATCACCGGGGAGGTCTACGTCTATGGAGATCTGAACGTCCCCTGCGGTTGCGCCTCGGGCCGTCATGATCGATTCCTCGAACTCGTCTCGGTGGTGGGCGACATCCCCAACGCGGGTTGCGCCGACTTCTTCCGCGGCTACGTGACCGACGCGGAGCCCATCGACCTGCAGAACTCCTTCGACTGGGGCGACGTCCGCGACAAGGCCCGCGGCCTGGGCGCCGACAACGCCTGCGAGAAGAAGGGCAACATCGGCGTCTACATCTCGCTTCCAGGGACCGATCCCCTGGGCCTCGCATCGCAGGCATCCCCCAACCAGAACGTTCTCGTCTTCGAACGCTTCGACTTCCAGGATCTGACAACGGCGCCGCCGGACACGGTCGTCCGCTACAACGGCTCGCTCGTCATCAATCCGCAGACGGGGCAAGCGCTCCGTTTCTCGGACTTCAACGGGATGATCTTCTTCGAGGGGGACGCGTCGATCCGCGGCACGCTCGACGGGGTCAGCGCGCGGAGCATGACCGTGTACGCAACCGACGACATCTGGATCCGCCACAACCTGATCACGGGCCACTCGGGATACGATCCGACGACCCGTCTCCCCAACAGCACAGGCGACCCGGTCAATCTGGGGCTCGTCGCCGAGGACTACCTCTACCTGCACGCCAACACGCCGCGCGTGCTCCGCGTGGACGCGATGCTTCTCTCCCGGACCTCCACGTGGGCGGGCCAGGGAAGCGAGGCCGATCATCCCACCGCCGGGCCCGGGCCTCTCGATCTCGATCTGGATGGGATCTTCGGCGAGAGCCCCCGCAACAATGACCCGGTCGCGGGCGAGGGGTGGGACGAGACAGTCATCAATTCCAACACGTGGGTCCTGAACATCAGCGGGGGGATCATCACCAACGTCGGCGGAAACGCGGCCCCCTGGAACAACTCCGGCGTCCTGGCCAACGCGAGCGGCCCCACCCGTCGCTACAACTACGACCTGGACCTGACAAGCTATCCGCCCCCTTGCTATCCCGTGCCACTGAATCTCTACAGGGACGTCTCCTGGACCGAGATCACTGACGTCCGCCCCGAGCTGGCCAGCCACTTGCCCGACTGAGCGGAGGATCGGACGCGATGACTCGCCCCGCAAAGAACCTCGGCTTCACTCTCGTGGAGACGATGGTGATCGTGGTGGTCCTGGGATTGCTCCTGGCCGCCTCGATCCCCGACTTCGCCGACTCGAACCGGCGCCGGCGCGTCGAGGCCGCGACCGATCAGATCGCGACGGCGCTCCAGATCGCGCGACAGCGCGCGATCGCGACCCGCGTCCCCCACCGCGTCGTCCTCGATCCGGAGAACCGCGCCTACTGGACCGAGCGGTCGCAGAGCGACTCCACGTGGGTCATGGATCCCGACGAGATCCGGACTTTGCCGACCGCAGTCAACTGGTCCTCGAGCGCCGGGGGCGATCCCGAGAACCTGGATATCGAGTTCGAGAGCAGGGGAACGGTCCTTGCCGAAGACGCGCCATTCACAGCCGTCTTCAGCAACGCCCATGCCGACACGTTCGCCATCTCCCTCGTCCGAACCGGCCGACTGACCATATGCGGCGCCCCTTGAGCGAGGAGGAGCCATGAACGGCAAGAGAACCCATCCGCATGCGGGCTTCACCCTCGTCGAGACCCTGGTCGTCCTCGTCATCTCGGGGATCATCGTCTCGGCTCTGTACCAGGCGTTCTACGCAGGGCGCAGGAGCCACGACGTGCAGAAATACCTCGTCGAAATGCAACAGAACGCGCGCGTGGCGGTCGCCTCGCTTGCCGACGACTTCCGGCACGTCAGCTACGGGAAGGACCCGACGCAGCCCTCTATCCGATACGCGGGGCCCGACTCGATCGTCTACATCGCCGACATCATGACCGAGTTCCCGGGGGCCGAAGTGATCTCCTATTCGCTGCATCCCGATGGGGATCCCGACACGCCCAATCCCGATGACACGGTCCTCATGAAGACGGTGGCCGACAGCGGGGGGACCGTCCTCTATGCAGAGCCGCAGTCCTATGGAATAGCGCAGGGAGGAGTCTCATTCCGCTACTTCAACGGCGCCGGCACGGAGCTGTCCAACCCGGTGCCGCAACCGGAGATGATCGGCGAAATGCAGGTCGAGGTCACAGCGACGCAGGCCCGGAGATGGAAGCAGCAACCTTACGAGACGATGACCCTCTCGTCCACAATCTACCCGCGCAACCTGCCGCTGTCTCCCGCGCGGAGCAGGCCGAGCACGCCTGCCTGCGGCGACCCGACCTTCCCGAACTGCAGCTCGGCGACCCTCACATGGCAGACACCGACAACGAACACCGACGGCACGACCTTGGCATTCGGAGACATCAGCCACTTCAACTTCTACTACGGACTCGATCCGGACGACATGTCACTCAACGCCCGCCTTGCCCGAACCTTCAATGGCTGGACCGTTCCGGATCTCACTTGCGAGACTCACTGGATCGCCGTGACGTGCGTCAGTCGAAGCGGCGTCGAGAGCTTCCCCTGCCGCCGCGAGGTCGTGATCGGAGGCGGATCTCTCCCCGCGGCCCCCGCCGCGCTCACCTCCACCGACACCGGCAACATCACCCTCCAATGGCCTGCAGTCACGCAGTTCGAAGACCACGAGCCGATCACGGTGCCGGTCGAGTACCCTGTCTACAGATCGACGACCGAAGGATTCGAGCCGGACGAGGCCTTGAGAATCGGGACCGCTAGTGGGGGGAGCACGACCTACGTCGACGCCTTGCCCAACGACTGCGCGACCTACTACTACCGCGTGACCGCCTCCGTCTGCTGCGCCGAGGGAAATCCGTCCCCAGAACACTCCGTGCTTCGCCCATCGCCGCCGCAATGCCCGGCCAATCTCGCGGCCGAGACGGGGGTCCAATCCGGCGATCTCCAGGTCTGGTGGAGTCACCCGACCCTGCGGGAGAACCTCACTCCGCTTCCGGCCGAGGAGATCGGAGCCACCAAGATCTACTGCGACACGATCCCCGGCAGCACCGCTCAGTACTTCGTTCTGGAGGGGAACGACGACGAAGCGACCTTGACCGGCCTTGTCCCGTGCAAGACCTACTACCTCCATGCCCGCACGATCGACACGTGTGGGCATGCGAGCGGCAGTTCCTGTCTCGGAAACGAGGTCTCGGTTCAGCTCGCCGAACCCTGCGATCCGTCCGTCCCGGCATCCCCCGCCTCCCTCTCCCTCACGCCGCTCGACAACCGGGTCGACCTCGTCTGGACCGCCAACCAGACCGACTGCGACTTCTCCGGATACCGGATTCATTACGGAACCTCGAGCGGCGTCTACACGGGCACCGATGCGTCGGAGGGAATCTCCCCGATCACGGTCCCCCACGAGCAGGTGACCGAGGGTGGAACCTGCGCCATGAGCCTCACAGGCCTCGAGGGATGCACGACCTACTATGTTGCCGTCACGGGGATCGACCGTTGCGACCCTGCTCACGAGAGCGAGCCCTCTCCCGAGGCCTACGGAATGACGACCTGCTCCCCGTGCATGATTCAGGCGAGCTGTCCGGCATGGGTCTCCACGGCGGCGGCCCTCTACAAGGACGCCCGCCTCGAGATCTACACCCAGGGCGAGTCGAGCGAGACGCTCGCGAAGCTCGTCCCGTCCTGGAACGGCGGGGCCTTGATCACCGAGGTCCTCTATGGCCGCCCGCTCGCCACGATCTGGAAGGCCGACGGGACGGCGGGCGAGGACGGCCCGGTGGGGCCCCGTCCGTCGGGCGCCACGCTGAACCTGACCGACGTGACGGTGCCGTCGTGGACTTCGGAGGCGGACGGCGGGCCGCTCGAGCTGCTCTTCGACAGGGATGTCAGGGACGTGGGACTCGATCTCGTCTTCAAGAACCCGAGCGGCGGATATTGCACAGACGGGGCCGTGAACCGGGCCGTCGCGATCTTCGACGACTTCGATGACGGGAACATAACGGGCTGGACCGTCCGCAGCGGGACCTGGAACTCGAACAACGGCCAGCTCTACCAAGCGAGCACATCCAACAACAGGCTATTGATAGGCGCCGATGCCCTGACGGACCTCACCTACGAGGCGAAGATCTGCCCGATCTCGGGAACGACGGCCTACATCGTCTTCAGATACACGGACGACAACAACTTCTACCTGCTCGGCCTCCGCACCGATACCGACATCGTTCGCCTGGCCAGAGTCAAGAGCGGAACCTTCACCCAGACCGCCTCCTACAGCACACCGCTCGCCAACGGGGAATGGCACAGCCTGAAGGTCGTCCTCTCCGGCAAACGCGCGATCTGCTTCTTCGATTGCGCCCAGGTCATCGATTACACGGACAGCAACATGAACGCCAGCGGCAAGATCGGATTCAGGACGTCTTCCACGTCGTCCCGCTGGGACGACGTCCGGTGCCAGAGCAGCGCCGTTCTGCCATGAGGCGGCTGCTCCTGCCGCTCGCGCTCGTCATCGCCTGCGGCTCCCCCGCGGCGGCAGGCGGCATGGAGGCCGCGCGGATCCTGCGCATCGCCTGCACCGCCGAGACGCGCGGCAATCTCATGCCCTGCCCTTGTCCGGAGAGGCCTCTGGGCGGATTGGCGCGCAGGATCGGCCTCCTCGATTCGCTTCGAGCGGCCTCGTCCGAACCGCTCCTCATCGTCGATGCCGGGCGCTTTCTTCCGTCGCGCGCGGAGCATCACCTTCTGCCTGAACAGACGCTGATCGACCTGCGCCAGTTGCTCCGGGACGGGGCGGTGGCGGCGGGCTACGACGCCATAGCGATCGACCCCCCATCGGACGCTTCCCCCGGCCTTGACGCCCGATGGCTGGCGCCCAACCGAGCCCGCATCGTTCAAGCCGGGAACCTGAGGATCGCGGTCGCCGCCGCCCATGAGGGCATCGATCCCGCTCCCTGTCGCAAGTCGATTCGCGACCTCGGAAAGGCCGACGCCGTCCTCCTGCTCTGCGCCGGCGATCTCAGCTTCGCGCGCGCCGCCGCCAGGGTTGCGGGCGCCGACATCGCCATCGTGGCCAGGGGGGCCAGGTTCGAAGCGCCCCTGGTCCATGACGGCGTCCTCTTCCTCGGACCGGGACGGTCGGGCAAGTCGATCGCGCTGGCGGAATGCAGGATCGTCTCTCCCGGCAGGGTCGAGCCCCTTGGCGTCCGCCTTCGCGCGATGGACGCGAGCGTGAGGCCGAATCGCGCATGGCAGGACAGGGTGGAGGAGGCGATCCTGCGGTTCGAGAGCGAGCACCCCATGGCGTTGGAGGCCACGGAGTAGGACTCGGGGCCTACCCAATTCGCCGCTATCATCGCCATTCCCTCCAAGTGTAAGCATTCACAATCAATTGCGGCATTGACAATCCCTTCCTCGTTGTCTATCCCTACTAGTCGCACGGGCGCTGTGCCTCAGCGACTCTCATCCGGTGTTGGAGGCGGGCATCCCTTCAGCCAATCCGCGGCGATGCCGAAGGTTAGAGGGAACAGCCCGACAGAACCGAGGGGGTGACGGGACATGAGGCCTCTCCTGCGATCGTCTCATGCGGAGTCGGCCGTGAGCGTCATGCGGCCGTCTGGAGCGACCAGACGCTCGGCCATCCGCGGCGCATCCCTCCTGGAGGTCATGATCGCCACGGTCGTCGTCAGCGTCGTGGTCCTGGGGACGGTCGAGTTCTTCGCGAAGGGACACCTCTGGTTCAGGCGCGAGGAGCAGAAGCGCGTGGCCACGCTGCTCGCGCAGGATTCCCTTGAGAGGACCATCGCCCTGGACTACGGACTGGTGGCGAACTGGGCCGAGAATCGAAGCGTCTCGTCCACGTCCTACGCGATCGCCGTGACGGTGCAGAACAACGCGCCCGAGTCCAACATGAAGACCGTCCGGTCAGTCGTGACCTGGAACGTGAAGCCGTCGGTCCAGAGGAGCGTCTCTCTGGCGACGCTCGTCTATAACAACTGAACCGCGGGAGGCGCGAGCATGCGACCCGCCATCGGAAGAGCCCTTGGTTCCCGCGGCGGCTACGCCCTAGCCGTGGTCGTGATCATCATGTTCGCCCTCGGCGTCATCGCGGCGTCGTTCATCGCGCTCGCCGGCTACGAAACCAGAGCCTCCCACACCGACCTTGCGAAGCAGCGCGCCTTCTGGCTGGCGGAGGCCGGCAAGGAGCGAGCCCTCAGGTGGATGGCGAGCCTGACGCGCCCCCCCGAGACCGACGTCCGGATCTACACGGCTGCGGCAGGGCCCGATGGCGGCAGCTACACCGTGGATTGCCTGGTCGACAGCGCGGGGATCTACCAGGTCGAGAAGTGGTTCGTCCTCGATTGCGTCGGCCGATCGGAGGGCGTGGAGAGACGGATCAGGCAGCGCATCCGAATGACATCCTTCGCGCAGTACGCCTACTTCACCGATGATGAGCGGACTCCAGGAGGGCAGTACATCTGGTTCATCTCGGCCGATCAGATCCACGGGCTCGTCCACTCGAACGGCACCTTCAGGATCGCCGGGAGCCCCCGTTTCTTCGACGAGGTGACCTCCGCCGCGAATCGGATGATCGGTTACCAGAACTACTCGGTCTACGACCCGAGCGGTTGGCCCGTTGGCGGCAACGCCCCCGTATTCGACGAGAGCTTCCGGCTCAACGTGCCGAGCATACCGCTGCCGACGCAGACCCTCGATCTCAAGGCGGAGGCCCAGAGCGGGGGGCTCTTCCTCGCCCCGGCCTCCACGATCGAGCTCGGGAAGCTGGCCGACGGGACGGTCACGCCCGGCTGGCTCCGCTATCGCAACACTCCCCCCCCGAACGGCCCTTGGACCGGCGTCCGGATCTCCTCCCTCGGGAAGAAAGTCGTCTACGTCAACAATCCTCTCGAGGTCTCGGGCCGCCTGGACGGAGAGGTGACCATCGGCTGCCTCCGCGACATCACCATCGTCGACGACATCACCTATTGGGGCAGCAGCGCCGCGGGGACGCCGCCTCCGGGTTGCGACGACCTGCTGGGCCTCGTGGCCGAGCGGAACATCATCTTCGACAACTCGAGCGCGACTGTGGACCTCAAGATCAACGCGGTCTTGATGGCGCTCAACACGTCGATAACGGCGGAGGACTATGGCACGCGTCCCCCTTGCGGAAATCTCACCATCTGGGGAGGCCTGATCCAGAAGTACCGCGGCCCGGTAGGCACATTCCGCAACGGCGTGCTCCAGACCGGCTACGCGAAGGATTACCACTACGACACGCGCGTCACCGCGCGCACGCCGCCGGCATTCCCTCTGACAGGCGTCTACCAAGAGGCATCATGGATGGAGACCTGGGATGCGAGCTATCCATTCTGACCCCGCGAGCAGGACCATCAGCACGCCGCGCTTGAAGGGCGCGCCCGCGGAGAGGCGTCCCTGCTCCGCCGCCTTCACGCTCGTCGAGCTGATGATCGGCATTTTCCTCGCCCTCGTCGTGGCCCTGGCGGCCGGGGCGGTCTACCTGGGAGTGGCGCAGAGCTTCAAGACCGGCTCCAAGAAGCTCCGCTCGCAGCAGGATGCGAGCCTTCTCTCCACATCGATCAGCCGGCAGATCCGCGTCGGCTCCGCCTATCAGATCTACAACGTCCCCAACCGCACCGTCCCGGCAGACTCGGGCGACGGCCTGGCGGTCCTCGACGGGACCGGCGCGGTCCTCTCGCGCATGGAGTGGAGCCCCTCGCTGAACACGATGGTCGACGCCGCGGGAAACCGCATCACAGCTCTCACCCTGCAGAACATGCGCTTCGCGCGCGATCCTGCGGTCGCTCAGACGGTCCGCTTCCGATTTGCGGCCGACGACCAGATCGGCGGCCGCGTCGAGGTCCGAAGCACCGCCCACCTTCGCAACTGACCAGATCCCGAAGCCGTCCGCGGGCCGGCTCATCGGCACGAAGAACGCCTCCCGCACACCCCCGCTGGCAGGCGACAGTGCCGGTTTTGGCGCGGCCGCTCGGAGGCCGGCAGGGTTGGCCGCTCGATCCTCCGTCCTGGCCAAACCGCCTCAAGGGGCGAGGATCACCGGCACGTCGAAAGTGCCTTCCATCACGTCGACATCGACCCTCTGGCCGGGACTCACCATGGAGAACGCGTGGAAGGAGAAGGTCCCCTCCATCCGACTCGCGCTGACTTGACTGATAGTCACGCTCCCGGTCTCGGAGTAGTGAATGCGACTGTTCTTGATGATAGACCCCACCCCATCGACGGGCGGGAAGGTGAGATCGAAGGTTCCCGTCGCCGGGTCGTGGTAGACCTGGATGTCGATCATGTACTGGTCTGATCCCAGTGTCACATCGCCCTGGATGTGCATCGAACCGGGCAAGCCCTCTTGCGGTTCGACCTTGAGGCCATAGGCGTCCGCACAGGTGAAGTCCAACTGGAAATCTCCTGTGATAGCGGCGGTGATCGTCCCGTCATGTTCCTGGTTCTGGTCGCCGGGCCCTGTCGTGCTCTTCTTGTCGTCGTCGCCGCAGCTCACCAGCGTGGTCAGACACAGCACGGCCAGCAGGCCTATCCAACGTCTCATACTCCCTCCCTCGAGTAGTTATGCGCGGGTGAAGGCTCCCCAGGCACGGCCGGCAGGCACGGACGGCCCCCGATCCAGGGGAGCGCTCACACCCACGGGCAATCGCAAACTCCGACAGAATCCTAGACGAGGCGGAATCGGGAGGCAATTGTTCTGCCGTGGCCGCTCGGGCAAGAGATCGGGCGATTCGGCTATCACCACAACCACGACCGTATCGGCGAGGCGTTCTGGAACCCCGCCCCGGCCGACGTGCACCCCGGCCGGGCGAGGGACATTCTGAGAAGCCGCGTCGAGGTCCGAAGCGCGGCCCGCCTTCGCAACTGACCAGATCCCGAAACCCGTCCGCGGGCCTGCTCGCGTGCTCGAAGGAAACCGGCCGCACACCCCCCCGCCGGGCAGGCGACAATGCTGGTTTTGGCGCGACCGCTCGGAGGCGAGCTAGGGCTGGTTGCTCGCGAGCCTCTCGACGATCCTCGGCGTCACGAAGATCATGAGCTCTCTACGGTCATTGCGCACATCGCTCGACTTGAAGAGGTTGCCGAGGAGCGGAATCGATCGCAGGATCGGGATCCCTTCCTCGAATCTGGTCTCGGCCGTGCGGATCAGTCCGCCGATCACGGCCGTCTCGCCGTCCCCGACCATGACCCGGGCGTCCGCCTCCGTCGTCGTGAAGACGATCCCGCCCTGGACGGTCGCCTGCGAGGAGAGGTCGCTGACCTCCGGATGGAGGTCCATCGTCACCCGCCTGTCAGCGTTGATGTAGGGCGTCACCTCGAGGGTGATCCCCACCTTCTTGAGCTCCGTGATCGGGTTGCCCGCCTGATCGAGGACGATGAGCGGGACTTCCTTGCCGACGAGAATCCGCGCCTTGCGGTTGTTGACCGTCGTGATGCGCGGCAGAGAGATGATATTGGCCTTGTTCTCCCGCTCCAGCGCCTGGATCGTCCCATCGATGTCCCCGAAACGCCTCACGACGCCGAAGTCCAGCTCGGCCGCCGCGGACACCAGCGGCGACTCGTGGCTGATCGACCCGGAGAGCCGCTCCTTCGAAGAATGGAGATTCTGGACGTTCCATGTGATCCCGAGCTGCCTCGCGGCCGAGGCGTCGACGTCGACCAGGCGGGCGACGATCTCGACCTGACGGGTCTCGCTGTCCAGGTCCTCGACCAACTGCCGGATCTGGGCCACCCTCTCGGCGATGTCGGTCACCAGGATCGAGTTCGTCCGGGGATCGACTTCCGCGCTTCCCCTCTTGCTCAACGCGAACTGGACGCAGCTCTTGAGCTCCTCCGCCGTGGCGTAGTCGACCTGGAAGATGGCCGTCTCAAGGGGCAGAACCTCCTCGCGCTTGCGCGCGGCGGCCTCCACTTCCAGATCCTCCTCGGCGATAGTCTTGCGCGAGGCGACGCGCAGGATGTCGCCCTGGGATACGGCGGTCAGGCCTGCCGAGCGGCAGACGACATCGAGGGCCCGTCGCCACGGGACCTGCGAGAGCCTCACGTTGACCGCTCCCGAGACGTTGTTGTCCGGAATGATGTTGACCTTGCCGAAGGCGGCGATGGAGCGAAGGACCGTCCGTATGTCGGCCCCCTGGATGTCCAGATCCATCGGCTCTCCGCCTCCGGGCGGATCGATGAGCGAAGGCGCGGCGAGCGCGGCGTCCACGATCTCGGCGCGAGGATCCCACCGCCCCATGGAGGGAGCCTCATCGTGAACCGAGTTGGGGCTCTCGTGGGAACGCATCGCTTCCCGCTCGGCCATCACCTTCATGATCAACGCCCTGTCGGCCGGGAAGTGCCGCTGCGGCCCATCGGCCGACCCGGCCGTCGCCCAGAGGGCCACGCCCAGCGTCACGACCGTGACGAGCAGACTAACGGTTGCGGGACCGCGGATTCTCATTCCATCCCCCTCCCTGCTCAAGCGGCAGCGACTTGGTTCGCGAGGCGCCGTACTCCGTCACATGGACCACGACCCGGTCAGGCCGGATCACAGCTACGCTTCCATCCCCCAATCGGTCGCCCTCCCGGAGGATCAGGCTGCGGCCGTCCTCCGTCTCGAGCAGGGCGAAGCGGTCCTTTTCGGCCCAGAGGATCCCGACCACCCTCAACTCCTCGCTCATCGGCCTCGGGCTGGGATTCTCGTCTATGTACTCGTCCGAGATCAGGCTGACGAAGATGTCCCGCCGCCCCATCCCTTCGTAGTAGTAGGGGTCGGGCGCCATCAGCAGGTCGTCCAGCTCGTCTGCCGGCGGCTCTGCGGCCGGGGGAGTCGCGTCCGCTGCGACCGCGAGGCCGCTCATCCCGATCAGGGCGGCCGAGATCAGCCCCAGAGCCCGAGCGACGGATCTCTCACTCATCGCTCCCCTCCCCTCGCTGCTTCGCCTTGAGCTTGCGCCCCGCTTCCTTCGCCTGCTCCATCTTCTTGTTGATGCTCCCTTTTCCCTTCGCCTTCTTGTCCCCCTTCGCCTCTCGGTCCTCATCCCCCGGCGGAACCCCTGTCCCGCCCAGGGTGTAGGTCCTCGCAACGAAGGAGGCGGCGGCCGGCTTCTCGAGGGGAGAGTCCTTCGCGCTCTCGATCGAGAGGTCGCTGACCGTCACGATCCGCTCCATGTTCGCGATCTCTCCGAGGAACGTCCCGATCTCGTGGTAGCCCCCCTCGACCTTGATCTCGATCGGATGCTCCGTGTGAAACTGCGCCGGCTGAGGCGGCGAGGGCCTGAAGAGGACGAAGCCGACCCCGGCCTGATCGCCGATCGTCGTGATCGCCCGCAGGAGGGAGGCCATCTCCTGCTGGTCCGGCAGGAGCTGCTGGGCGGTCGCCCATTTGCGGTGAAGAAGATCGAACTCCTTCTCCATGTACGGAAGCGAGTTGATCGTCTGCCGCGCCTTCGTCAAGTCCTGCGTCAACCCCTCGTAGCGCCCCGAGAGCTCCTTGAGCTCCGACGCCCCCGCCTTGTACGTGAACGGAACCAGCGTCGTCATGAAATAGACGTACAGGAGGGCCGCCCCCAGGGCCGATCCCAGGATGATCTTGCGGCTCTTCGGATCGTTCAGCTGCAGTGCCATGCCGTCTCTCTCCCCTCGTCGCGACGAAGCGCCCGCCGCTAGGGCTTGACGCTGCTGGTGAGAACGAAGCGGACGACCTTCCCGTCTCCGACCTTCGCCCGCTCGCTGACCGAGAGCGCGACGTCCTGGAAGATGTCCCTCTCCTCGAGCCGCATCATCAGCTCGGCCACGAGCGTGTTGGAGAACGTCATCCCCTCCAGCTCGATCGCGCCGGGAGCCTTCTGCTCCACCCGCGTGAACCACAAGTACTCGGGCGTCTCGGCCGCGATCTCATCCATCATCTGGACCGGCAGGTAGCGGTCGCGACCGAGGTCCTGGATGGTCACAAGCCGCTGGTTCAGGTCCTGGCGTTCCTTCATCAGGACCTGAATCCTCTCGATCTGCGGTTTGAGACGCCGCGCCTCGGCCTCGGCGAGCCCGATATCCTCCTTGAGGGTCGCGATCTTGTAGCGCTGCATCACGCCGATTCCGACGATCGGCGCCAGGACGGCGATCGACAGCGCGAGTGTGAGCCAGAATCCCCGTCTGGGGACCTTCAGGAGGGCTGGGCGGTCGTGCCGCTCGCGCTCCTCTTCGAGCAGAAGATTGACGCGAATCACTTCTCGTGTGCCTTTCTCAGGGCGAGCCCGATCGCCACCGTGAGCTGTGGACCAACAACCTTGGGGTCGTCGCCACCGAAGACATCCGGGGTGTAGCTGATCCTTCGCAGCGGGTCGACCAGTTCGACCGAGACCCGCTGCCTCTCCGCAAGGACATGGGCCAGGCCCCGAATCCGCGCTCCTCCGCCGCAGACGAAGATCCTGTCCACCCGGTCCGCCTCTCCGTTGGACTTCAGATAGGCCAGGCTCCGCTCGATGCCGAGGCCGATCTCGTCGCCGAACGATCTCACGGCCGCCGCGATGTCTACCGACCCGGCGTCCTCGCCCTCCTTGCACGCGGCGACGGCCTCGTCCCTGTTGATCTGGTATCGCTTCTGGAGCCCTTCGATGAAGCTCTGGCCTCCGATGGAAAGATCCTGCGTGTAGAGCGGGATTCCGTCGCGGACAATGTTCACATTGGTCAGCTCGGCGCCGACGTTGACGAACGCGATGGTCTCCTCGCGGGCGAACTCGTAGTTTGATTCGGCTGCGTTCTGAACGGCGAAGGAGTTGACGTCGATGAGGGAGGGGTCGAGTCCGGCCTCGCGGATCAGGTCGGCGTGGGTCGTGACAAGCTCCTTCTTCGCGGCGACCAGGAGGACCTGCATCTTCGTCGGCCCCGCATCGACCCCCAGGATCTCGAAGTCCAACGAGACGTCGCTGATGTCATAGGGGACGTGCTGCTCGGCCTCCCAGTGGATGGCTTCCCTGGCGTCCTTGGGGTCGAGCCGATCCATGGTGATCCGCTTGACAATCACGCCGCGGCCGGCGATCCCGGTTGCGACCTGTCTCTGCTTGATCCCGCATCGCTCGAGGAGATTCTGAACTGCCTCGACCACCATCTGGCGGTCCATGATCTCCCCTTCCACAATCGCCTCGGGGAGCAGCTCGACCACTCCGTACTTCAGGAGCCTGGCGCCGTCCTTCCCGGTTTCGAGCTCCGCCACCTTGATCGCGCTGGACCCGATGTCGAGACCTACCGCCGACTTCCCCCTTCGGAACACGCGTGACCTCCCGTCCGGGGGCACGCGGACCGGGTGGCGCCCCCGAGGACCCTCTGTCCCCGTTATCGGCCCATGGGGCGCTAAGATTTACCGGGATCAGAAGCCCCGGCGCTGGAACAGGTCCAGATACCAGGTCCAGATGCGGGGGCCGAGGAGAAGCACCGCCGCGGCGGCGGGCGCCAGAAACGTCCCGAAAGGCAGGGCGGTCTGGCCTGTCGCGCGGCGTCTGGCCAGGAGGGCGAGCCCGAGGATCGAGCCGACCAGGGAGCTTAGAAGAATGGTGAGGAAAACTCCCCGCCAGCCCATGAAGGCCCCCAGCATCGCGGCTAACTTGACATCCCCCATCCCCATCCCCGCGATTCCGCGGATCGCGCGATAGGCCACGGCGACGAGGAGGAGGGCCCCCCCGCCCACAACCGCCCCCACGATGCCGTCCAGGCGCGAAACGCCCAGGACCGGGCAGACGAGGATGCCCAGGACGATCCCGGGGAGACTGATCTCATCCGGGATGATCCTGTGGTCGAGATCGATCCAGGTGATCGCGATCATCGATAGGAGGAAAAGCGACCGGACCGCGAGGCCGAGGAGATCGCTCGACGCGAGGGCGGCAAGAAGGAGCGAGAGGCCTCCCAGCGCCTCGATGGCCGGGTACCGGATGCCGATCGGCGCCGAGCAGCGCCGGCAACGCCCCCTCAGAAGCAGATAGCTCAGGATCGGTATGTTGTCGTGGATGGCGATCGGCGCCTGGCATCGCGGGCATCGCGAGCCCGGGCGCGCGACCGACAGGCCCAGCGGGAGCCTGTGGATCACCACGTTCAGGAAGCTCCCGAGACAGAGGCCCAGGAGGCCCAGGAAGATCCAGATTCCCGGGACCTCCCGAAACCCGAAGTCGACGGTCATCTTCCCTAGTGCAGAGTCCCGGTGATGAACGTCGTCTTGTTTCCGTTCTGGCTCTTGACCGTCACCGTCACGGTCACGTCCGACGCCACGTCCACCTCTGGCTCCGGATCGGACAGGACCGCCTGGAACGTCGTGTAGTCGTCGCTCTGCGTGTCGGTGAGAACGAACTCCGTGACTCCCCCGAGGCCGCCGGCCGTCGTCGTGACGGTGATGCTCGTGCCCTCAGTGAGAGGATTGAAGTTCGCGTCCCTCACCCGATAGGTGATCGTCACCGACCCGCCGTTCGGGATGCTGAATCCCTCATCGGGCTCCGTGATCTCCACGATCGTGTGGCCGCTCCACATCACGTAGTTGCAGGTCTGGATCAGATCGCCCGACTTGCCGACGGTCTGCGCGCAGATTCGCACCAGGCCGTCTCCGCCCGGGATGGCGGGGAATGGAGCCGCCGTCTCCTCCAAGACACGCGCGTCCCCGAGGGAGCTCGTGAACCCGCTGCCCTGAACGATGCCGTAGTCCGCGAAGAACCAGGCTGCCGTGGAGTCGGGGACCGGATTGCCCCACTGGTCGCCGATCTTGGCCGTGACCCCATTGATCAGACCCGCATAGACCAGGCCCGCGATGTTGACGTTTTCAAAGAAGACAGAGAAGTGCTCCGGATCCGGCAGGTCCCCATGGATCGCCACGCGCACCGGGCGGGAAAGCAGACCGCCGGATGTCGCCTGGACCTCCACGGTTCCGGAGACGATCCCCGCGTTCACGGTCGCCGTCACGATGCCCCTGTCGTTTGTCGTCGCCGTGAGAGGCCAAACGGTGGCGTCTGTGCCGCCTCCGAGTGGACGGATCGCGAAGCTCAAAGTGGCCCTGTGATCGGCGTCGACCGGAATTCCCCGCGCGTCTTGGACCTCGAAGCGGATCGTCGCCGTCTCGTGGTCGGAGGAGCCGCGCACGCCGATCCGCGGATGTTCGACCTCCACGGCCTCGACGTGAGACGCCCCCTCAGAGACGAATCGGATGTCGATCGTCTTCTGGACGGTGCCCGCCTGCGCGGTGACACGGCCGGTGCCGGTCCTGTAGGGGATCGCTCGCAAGCGGAGTCCCGCCAGACCCGCGGCGTCGGTCGGCGTCACGTCCTCGATCACCCCGAGGCTCGTCTCGAAGTTGACGACCGTCCCCGGGGCGACGGGCGCGCCGAAGCGATCACGGACGGCGGCGGTGATCCTCGCCATGGCCACGCCGTCGGCGAGGATCGAGGAAGCGTCGGCGGTGAGCTCGATCTCGCCGACGCCCAGATGGGTCAAGAGGATCGGAAGCGTCGCCTGCGCCACTCCGGACTCGGCCTTGAGGAGAACCGATCCGGCTGAGGTCCCGGCGAAATAGAGTGCCGTCGCAACGCCCCGCTCGGTCAGCGCCGCCGGCGGGATGACTCTCCCCGACCCCTCCTCGACCGAGAAGATCACCAACGTCCCGTCGGGGACAGGGAATCCGTCGCCGTCGAGCGCTGTGGCTGCCAGTTCTGTCTCGCTCGATCCATCGGCGGGCAGGGATGTCTTCTCGGCCGCGAGGATGATGCTCTCGGTGCTCGGCGGCTCCAAGAAGGCGACGGTCGCGGCTTCCTCGAGGACGGAGCCGAATCGGGCGGTGACCGTGGCATTCTGAGCGGCCGTGGAGGAGACGAGTGTCGCGACGGCCGCCCCTGTCGGGTCGGTTGTGACGGGCGAGGTGATCGTGCCGCCCGTGGTCGAGAAATCGATCCGGGCGCCGGCGACAGGCGTTCCCAGTTCCGTGACGGTCAGACGGGCGAGGAGGCTGGTCGATGAGATGCCGTCTGCGATGAGGGCGGCGCTGGCCGCGCTCAGCGACAGAGTCAACTGCTGAAAGGGAACTCGAACCTGAGCGGTCAGGTCGGCCCCGTAGTAGGCCGTGACTGTCGCCTCCGTGTCCCCGGGCTGCGCGGTCAATGTGGCCCAGGCGTTTCCCGCGGCATCTGTGTTGATCTTTCCGGTCACTCTCCCGGCCGTGGTGCCGAAGCGCACCTCCTCCCCCTCGAGGGGGACCCTGCGCGTGGTCTCCATCAGCGTGGCGATCAGGTGCGAGTCTGTTATCCCATCCGCCGGGATGGCCGAGGGCTCCGCCCCCAGGGCGATGCTCACGCCGCGCATCAGGATCGAGACCTCGTCCCGGAGATTCCCCGCGGGGAGAGCGATCGACTGGCCGCCAGGAGCGAATCGTTCGCTGGCGGCGCGCGCCATGAGGTCGGCGCTCAACGGCGCCCTCGTGATCAGAAGGAGGGTCCGCTCATGCAGAGGAGCGCCCGTCTTGCCGGCAGGGACCTCGGCGCGCACGGAGGCGACGATGTCGGTCCGCGAGGCCGCCGCCGTCAGGACGGCGATCGCGACGCCTTTGTCGTTCGTCGTCGCGTAGCTCTGGATCCTCCCATGCGTCGTGGAGAACGAGACGCCCACGTTCCCGATGCCGCGTCCCTTCTCGTCAACGATGGTCGCGCGCACGGCAAGAGTATCCATTCCGTTGGCGAGCACCGGTCGAAACGAGCTGGCCAGGGCCAGATCGTCCGGTTTCGGGGTATCGGTCGTCCCGTTGCCGCCCGCGCCAGTGACATCCTCAGATTTCTCGCAAGCCACCGTCAGCGCCATAAGCAGAACGGCAACGCTCAGCAGTAGAATAGTCCGTCTCATTGTCCACTCCTTCGCCGGACGAAGGCGGCGATCACGCCGGCCTCCTTGCCCTACCCGCGGATGAAGATCCAGTACCCCAAGGCCAGCAAGAGAACGACCACCAGAATGATCGTCAGGCTGCCCCCATAGAGGGCGACCACCGGGCTCATGAGGCCGAGGACCCCGGACCAAATCGAGTGAATGCCGCCGGCCACGTTCCCGCCGACCCCGCCTACGGTCGTCGGCGGCTGGGCGACGAATCGGCCGCTCGCGTCCCAGCGGATGCCGAAGGCGCGTCCCAGTAGGTAGATCACCAGTGCGATGATGCCGAGGCGGACGATGAAGCTCAGGAGGCCCAGTCCCGGGACGCGTCTATGGATCTTGTGCCGGGGCAGCCCGCTGGGCACCGCGTGGGTCCCCCGGAGGCCTGCGGCGGCCTCCCGGCGGCGCACGGTCCCCTTGAGTTTGTTCAGGTAGATGAAGTGCTGGTGCCAGACCCGCTCGAAGTCCTCGGCCTCGCGGGCGCTCGGCGCGGAATCGCTCCTGAGCGTCCGATAGCGGTTGAGCAGGTCTGTCATCATCGTCACCTGCCGCTGCGACTCCTGGGCGATCGGCCCGGGGCCCGCCTCGCCGAGGATGTGCGGCAGCTGGCTCGCGATGCCGGCCTTCACCTTCAGGAAGCGATCTTCCCGCTCGGCGCTGACTTCGGCGGAACCCAGCGACTTCGTCACGATCTCACGAAACTCTATCCAGCTGCGGATCAGATTCCGCAGCCTCCACCAATGGCGGCAAGATTCCAGCATTTGCGCATCCTCCCTTCTTGCCAACCTACCGCGACTTGATGAGAAGCCGCGCCTTCTCGGGATCCTGGAGCCGCGCCACGACGTCGGCGGTCCGCACGATTCCCGCGCCATGCAGCTCCAGGAGGGAGTCGTCGAGCAAGACCATTCCCTCGGCGAAGCTGCTAGAGATGACATTACTGACCTGATGGATCTTCCCCTCCCGGATCAGGTTCGAGATCGAGCTGTTGACGAACATGATCTCCCGCGCGGCGATCCGTCTCTGGATGTCGGTCCTTCGCAAGAGGACCTGGGAGATCACCGCTTTGAGCGATAGAGCCAGCCGCGCGCGGATCTCGGCCTGGTCGTGGATCGGGAAGACGTCCACGATCCGGTTCACCGTCTTCGAGGCGGACGGCGTCGAGAGGGTGCTGATGACAAGGTTTCCCGTCTCGGCCGCCGTGAGGGCCACCTCCATCGTGTCGCGGTCGCGCATCTCCCCGACGAAGATGACGTGGGGCATCTGCCGCAGAGCGCTGCGCAAACCGATGACGTAGTTCTTCGTGTCGGCTCCGATCTCTCGCTGGTCGATCACGCAGACCTTGGAATTCAATAGGAACTCGATCGGATCCTCGATCGTCACGATGTGTTTCGGGACCTCCCCCTCGGTGTTCATGTATTCGAGGAGGCTCGCGATCGTGGTCGACTTCCCGGCGCCGGTCGGACCCGTCACGAGAACCAGTCCGTTCGGAATCGAGAGCAACTGCATAAGGAGCCGATCGGGGATCCCAACCTCGCTGTAGCGCGGCACCTCGAGAGGAACGAGGCGCAGGACAGCCGCGATCGTCCCCTTCTGCCGGTAGACGCTGACGCGGAATCGCGACACGTCTTTCAGGTGAAAAGAGAGGTCCAGCTCCCACTCCTGCTCGAAGACCTTGCGCTGGGCATCCTTCAGGAGCTGGTAGGCCAGACTCTCGCTCTCCTTCCCGCTGAGCGGATTGGGAGGGGTGTGCGGCTCGAGCGCCCCCTCGACGTGGTACGTGACCGGGGCGCCGGCGGAGATGAGGATGTCGGAGGCCCTGCGGCGCACACCCTCGTGCAGGATTTCCGCGATGTCCATCTCTACTGTCCCCCAGCCTCTCCGGCCTCGGGCGTCGGCAGGGAAGCTCCAGCATCACCGACGATCCTGGGGACGATTTCGATCACGAGATCGAGCTTCGCGACATCGTCGCGGACGTGGCTGAAGAGGTATCCGATGATCGGGATCCTGCCCAACAGCGGGACTTTCTTCACCGTCCGCCGGCGCTCGTCGGACAAGAGCCCTCCGATGTAGATCTTCTCTCCGTCCCGCACTCGCACCAGCGTCCGGGCGCGCCGCGTGGATGTCTGCGGGAGGTCGTTATCGGGGCCGACAAAGCGGGTGATCCGCGACAGCTCCGGCTCGACGACGGCCGTGATATACTCCCCTTCACCGATTCGCGGCGTGATGGCGAGCTTCACTCCCACGTCGATCTTCTCGAGCTGGACCGTCTGCATGACCCCACCGGCGGCCCCGGCCGAACTCAGGGATGTGATGACGACGGGAACGGTCTCCCCGGCGAAGATCTCCGCAGGCTTGCCATCGAGGGTCACGACCTTCGAGTTGGCGAGCAGATTCGCGTTGCCGTCTGTCAGGAGGGCGTCCAGAACCACCTCGAAGGTCGCCATCTGCCGATGGTAATCGGCAGTCTCGTCCGCCTTGACGAAGTTGATCTTCTCCGGAAGCTGCCCCGGCGCGCTTGTCCCGTGGACTCCCTCTGTCACGACCGTGTTCCACTTCGTGATCTTCTCCCAGTCGATTCCGGCCTCGAGAAGCGCGGTCGTGTTGACCTCGATCATCCTCGCCTCGAGGAGGATCTGGGCAGGCTTGCGATCGAGCTGAGTGATGATCTCCTCAGCCTGTTCGATCGTCGATTGCGTCGCGTGGATGACCAGTCGGTTTCCGGCGGCGTTGGCGCTGATCCCCTTGCAGAGAACCTCGAGCATCGCGCGAAGCTCGCCGGCGTTGGCGTGCTGAAGCTCGAATACTCTGGTCACGAGCCCCGTCTCGGTCATGAGGGTCGCGTTGTCCGCGACGAGGATCGATTTTCCCACGCGCTCATACCCGAGTCCCGCCGAGCGGACCACCAGGTTCAGCGCCTCGTCGAATCTCGTATTGCGCAGGTGGATCGAGATGCGACGGTTCTGGACCTCGGGGCTCGTGACGATGTTGAGCCCTCCTCGGTCGGCGAGGATCTGCAGCACCCCGTTGACCGCGATGTCGTCGGCATCGAGCGTGATGAGCGCGCTCGGATTCCCCGCTTGCGCGCGCACCCCCGAAGGCAGTGTCAGGGAAAGGCTGATCAGCAAGGCACACAGCGCAACCCATCCAGCTCTCACGGTGATCGGAACCATCATTGCCTCCTAGGACGAGGGCAGAACAACGGTCTCGGCGCCTCGGCTGATCTTGACCGAGGTCGGCCTGATATCGTCCACTACCCAGCCGCGGAACTCCTCCCCCTCGCGCAGCCATCCGGAGGTTTCCCCCCCGACTCTGATCTGCACGGCGGGATTGATGTTGTCGAAGAGAAGCGCCCCGATGCTCGGAGCGTCGCCGTCGTCAGGCTTCCTGGCCCGATCCCGCGCCACCTCGCCCCTCGGGGCTGTCGGCGGCCGAAACGGGTCCCGGTCCCCCAGTCTGGCCGCCGCCAACAGGCTGTCTCGCTGAGCCCACCCAGCCGGCGTCTTGGAGACGCCTGCTGCGACCGGAAGGCTCTTCTGGTGCGATCCCCTCCCCGCATCCAGAACGGCGGTCACGGCACTCCCGCCTCTGAAGGCGAGGAAGGCGACTCCGCTCAGGAGCAGGGCGATCCCCACCCAGAAGCTCCTCCCGCTTGGCGTAGCCGCTGTCATTGCCCCCCCCCTTGGAGTGGATCGTAGATCGAGAGTTTCAATCTCCCTTCCAGGGAAGTCCCTTCGTAGGGCTGCATCACTGTGAAGCCGTCGATCGTTGTCAATCGGGGGCCCTGCTCCAGCGTCCGGATCAGATCGAAGATCCGTCCGAAACCGCCGCGCACCACAAGGGTGAAGACCGTCCTGCGGGCCCGACCCTGAGCCACGCTCGCCTCCGTCGACAACTCGACGGTGGTCAATCCGGCGCGGGCAACAACGTCGTTGAGGAAGGCCACGGGATCGACCGACGAATCGAAGACGAATCCTCTCTCCGGGTCGCGGATTCCGAGGCGTTGAGCGGCGGCCGCGAGGTCGAGATCATGCTGCTGGATTCCGGCGAGATTGACCAACATGGAGGCTCTCTGGGCACGCAGGCGGCCGATCTCCCGCTGCCGCGGCTGGTTCACCCCTAGATCGAGCGCCAGCCCCAGAAGGAGGAGCATCGCCGCGGCCAGAAAGACCCGCCCCTGCGATGTGAGATTCCTACTGGCCATCGCCCCCCCCGCGCGTCTCGCAGACGATCTGAAAGCGACTTTCGCCCGCATCGGAGGCATCCATTGCGCCGAGCCTGACTTCGGGAAGATCGGCAGCGATGCTCGGATCGCGGCGCATGGCCTCCATGAAGCGCGAGACCGGCGCGGCCTGGTCGCCGCCGGAGCGGATCACCCCTCCGAGCACGAGACGCGGCGGCCTCCCTTTCTCGGACACCTGCCCCACCAGGCTCTCGAGGCGAAGCTGCCGATCGATGCATGAGGAGACAGCCGTGAGCTTCGGAGACCAGTCGATCCTGCCGCGGCGGATCTCGAGGAGCGCCCGGGCCGTCTCGGCTTCGGGCGTCGCCACCGACAGATCCTGCGTTCGCAGGGAGACCCGGCTGATCTCGCCCCTCAGAGCGTCCACCTGCTGGCCCAGGAGGACGGAGCTCAGGACCAGCACGCCCACGATCACGACCTCGATCCCGATCAGAACCGTGACGGCCGCTGTCCAGTAGGTCCGGCGCCTGGCGAGGCGTCGCCTGAGGTGATAGTCGCGATAGAAGTTCAGCCTGTACGTCATGGCGCCACATCCCACCAGCGCGCGAGGCCAACCGCGGTGGAGAACCTGGGTCCGCTCGATGCCGCTTCCTCGATCCCCGATGCGGCATCGGCCAGGTCGCCGAGGGGGTCGAGCAGATCGACGGTGAGACGCAACCCGCCTGCGAGCCGTTCCACGATCCCTTCGCGCAGCGATCCTCCGCCGCAGACATGGATCGCATCCACGTCCGCCCTGTGGCGCCCCCGGTAGAAAGTCAGCGTCTCGCGGATCCCCTCGATCAGGGCCTCCGCATAGCCGTTCGTCTTTGTCGGATCATCCGTGCGGGGCGCTGACGGGCCAACGGGCCGGCTGAGCAGAGATCCCGGCTGCCCCTTGAGGACCAAGGCCGCGTGCCTTCCCCCGAGATCGAGGAGACCATGGACGACGTCCGGCGCGGCCTGCTTCATCGGCTCGGCGGAGAGGCTGTTGAGCGCAGCCAGCGGCTCGACCTCGACCACCTCGGGCTCGATGCCGTTCTTGGCGAGGACATGAAGCGAGAAGTCCCTCTGGGCGCTCGGCGCGGCAGCCAGCAGGACCCAGACCTGGCGTCCGCCCTCCTCGGAGGGCGGGCCGTCGCCCAGGATCTGGAAGTCGAGAAGCGGAGCGCTCATGCTCTCGATGATCAGGTGCTTCTTGGCCTCGAACGGCAGGGCGCGGCGCAGATCGTCCGCGGACAGGGCCGGAAGAAGGACCTCCTTGAGGCTCGCTTCCTCACCCTCCATCGCGACCGCCACTCGGCCGAGGGCTCCCCTCCCGAGCCCCAGACGCTGGAGAAGGCGCCCGAGAGCCGCCACGACAGGGCCGGACTGTCCGCCGGACTCATCGGCCGGGTTCCACTCCTCCAGTCCGATGTGCGTGATCCGCTCGAGGCGGGTCTTCCCCACGCCCCTCACGAGCTTCACGCTGCCGGTCCCGAGATCGATTCCGGTGCGGGCCATCCTTGGTCCGAGCAAAGCTCCTCCCTGTTCCTTCGTCGATCTAAGCTGGGATCTCTCTCCAGCGAAGCACTTTCAGCGTTCCTGACACACCAGACGGCCAATCCTGCTGGAGGTAGTCCGGCAGGTTGGGTATGAAGCCAGGATTGAACGTGATATCGGGACCGCCCGTGCTGTGGAAGTCCCGCAGACAAATGAGACTGCCGACGATGTCGAGGTTCGAGTTGATCGTGACCACGTCCCTCGTGACATAGATCAGGGCCGGGTAGCTCGAGGTGCCGAGGTGGGCCTGCGCGGATCCCTGCCGCTCGAGGTCGTACAGGATCATCGCGATCCCGTTGTACGGCTCGAAAGTGATCTGCTTCACCTCCGTCGTCCGTCCCGCCCAGAACTGCCAGTCGATTCGTTGATCCTCGGTCGCGCCCGTGAATCTCGTGTTGATCACGGTCGCGTGGATGTTCGACGCGGAGGATCCATCGATGACGACCTTGCTGAACTGAGCCGCGGCCGGGCTCAGCGGCAGCTCGCCGAAGTTGACGACAGCGGAAGTGTTTGGCGAAACTCTCTTGAAGACTCCGCTCGCGTCATTGAAGTAGTTGTTGATCAGGGTGTGACTCGAGAAGCTGTAGGTGTAGACGCCGACTCCGCCCGAGGCGGCGTAGCTCACGACATCCGTCATCGTGTTCGCGCCGGTAATGTCGTTTCCGTTACGATCGAAGATCTTCGCTTGATCAACGCTGCCGATGCGCGTTCCCCTCACGTAATAATAGGTGGCGTCCGGGAAGTGCGCCGGATCGGTGTAGATCGGGGGCGGGGTGATCACGAACCCCTCGGTGTATTCCCCGTCGCAGGTGAAGTGAGGATCTCCGTTGCCGTTGTTCCCCCCGGCACTGCCATTGATGTGGGCGTCTCCGGTCAGGCAAAGGTTCCCCCCCACTTCGGCATCGCCCATCACCAGCAAGGGAAGCCCGAGGGCCGTCGGCGGCACGTCCGCGACGACCTCGACCCTCCGATGCGCCCCCTTCACGTGTCCGGTCGCCACCAGCTTGACGGCGCTCGTGTAGGACTGGTATGTGGTGTCGGCGACCGTCAGGTCGTAGGTTCCCCTCCCTTCGGCCGCTGCCGACCACCCGGCGCGCCAGGAGCGATCGGTGCCGAACCTCGCCCTCGCCCTCTCGATGGCCCCATCGGCGAGATAGAAGGCCTCGCTGGAGTTCTGCCTGTAGAGCGCCTGTCGGGTCTCATAAGAGGACATCGCGAAGAACGACATCCCCGCGATGATGAGGATGAAGCAGAAGATCATCACGGTCGGCAGGGCATACCCTGCCGTCCCGTGTCCTGCGCCCCTAGCCTCTGTCCACGTTCTCATCGATTCACCACCTAGAACTTGAAGGACTTCGCCCGCACGGCCGCCCGCGACCGCGCGCTGATCCGATTGCCCGACTTGTCTTCGAACTCGAGATTCACGGTCGCGCTCCGCGCTTCCGGGTCTCCGGTGACGGAGAAGAGCGTGCAGCGGCGATCGACCACATTCGCGCCGTTCTGCTGCAGCCTCCCCTCGCCATTCACAGTCGCCAGCTTGAACCTCTGAGCCACACTCCCATCGAAGTAGGTGTGGAACTCCGTGGCGGAGACGAAGACGAGGCTGTCCGCGGCGCGGACGGCTCGGCCCATCGTCTCGACGGCCTCCGTCACATTCGCCTGGAGGATTGCCTTGTCGCGGCCCCACCCCCAGGCGCGCTGGTTGGCGAGGATGATCCGGCCCAGAGCCAGGACGACGATGAGGGCCAGGAAGCACGCCACGAGAAGCTCGATCATCGTGTAGCCCCCCGCCCTTCCATCTCTCGCCTTGATGCCGATCCTCACGGCAGCCCCCTCCCGAAAACGGTCGTCGTCTCCAGGCTTCGGGTCACATCCGACCCGGAGACCTTCTCCCTCCAGCTCACCGCCACTCGGACCCTGGTCGCGCCGGTCTCCGGACTGTCGGCGCTCACCGCATGCGCCACCCTGTAACTGCGATTCTCGAGCACGAACGTCGTGTCGACTCCGTGCACGAGCGGGAGGTCATCGTACGAGTAGTCGCGGCGCAGCCCGTCGAGGCGCATCTGGGCCACAGTCGTCGCTCTCCTGCGGTTCTCCTCGTAGTCGAGCTGCCTTCGCCCCCCCACGAAGTATCTCGTGATGCCGAAGAAGGCGATGAGAAGAAGGGAGGCTGCGATCATGATCTCGACCAGCGAGAATCCTCCCTCTCCGGCCCTTCTCGGCCGGCCGCGGAGATCGCCATGGAGTGCTTCACGCCCCATCGTGACCATCCCGTTCAAGACACTTCTTCCCGCCCTCTGCCTCTAGAGCCCGATCACCACCGGATTGCCGGCGTTCCTGTCTATGCTGGGCGCGGTCATTGTGATCGTGACCCCGGCCATCCTCGTTCCGCTCCTGCCTACAGCCCGCACCGCCAACGCGTTGGTCCTGGCGTTCCTCCCGGCGCCGCTCCGGATCGCATAGGAGAAGCATGGGGTCGCCGCGAGGCTCACGAGCCCCCCGCCACTCGCCGGGGGCCAGATGGGATTCCCTGCCGCGTCGGGGTTCTGAACCGCATAGGTCCTCGCCGCATCGATGATCTCTCCCAGCCTGGTCGTAGCCTCGGTCGTTCGCGCATGCCTGACGTACTTCCTGTGAATCGGAAACGAGACGACTGCGAGAACGGCCACCACAACGACGGCGACCATGAGCTCGATGATCGAGAAGCCCGCCGCCGGCTGTCTCCCGGGCGACGGCGAACTCGTCGGCGACCTCAGTGGACCCAACCGGTCCTTCCCTTCTCCGGTCCCTGTTTCGCAATCAAGCATCCAGGGGAATCGGGGCCGCCGGCGGCGGCCCCGCCCCCCGCTTCGCTGAAACCCTACAATCCCGTCACGACCGGCGCGTTGCCGTTGGAGTTGATCCCCACCGTGGCGATCACCACCGTGACCCCGGCCATCCTCGCCCGGCCGGTCGCCGTCATCGTGAAGGTTCCGGTGTCCGCCGGGTTGGTGGCCGCAATGCCGTAGGTGAAGTTCTCCGTCGCCGAGAGATCGACGATCCCGCCGGCCGCGGTCGGCCACATCGGCACGCCGCCCGCGTTCGGGTTCTCCATCGCCCAGGCCTTGGCGGCCGTGAGGATCTCGCCCATCCGGCCGGTCGCCTCGGTGACGCGGGCGTTCTTGATGTACTTGCCGTAGATCGGGATCGCGATCGCGGCCAGGACGCCGACGATCACGACGACGACCATCAGCTCGATCATCGTGAACCCCTTCTGGTTCTTCCGTTTCCGAAACAGCTTCATCTCTAGTTCCTCCTCTGCTCGATCCACTCATCAATCGCGCCCCGGACCTCTATCCGATGAGCGGCCGCCAGCCCGGGACCCGACAGCAAGCCGCACGCCTCCTCGCGAGGCCACAGATTCTGACACACACTCAAGACTCCACTCGTAACTGCGAACACGCCGGGCACTCGTCGACGGGCCCGATTCAATCTCCCCGACTTCGTCAAAGTGGTCATAGACCGGTGACGACCGGCGCGCTTCCGTTCGAGGCGATCCCCACAACCCTCATGACGACCACGACGCCGGCCATCCTCGCCCGGCCGGTCGCCGTGCAGGTGAAAGTGCCGGTGTCCGCCGGGTTGGTGGCCGCAATGCCGTAGGTGAAGTTCTCCGTCGCCGTGAGATCGACGATCCCGCCCGCTGCGGTCGGCCACATAGGCACGCCGCTCGCGTTCGGGTTCTCCACCGCCCGTGCCTTGGCGGCTGTGATGATCTCCCCGATCCGCCCCGTTGCCTCGGTGATCCTCGCGTTCTTGACGTATTTCCCGTAGATCGGGATTGCGATCGAGGAGAGGATCCCCACGATGACCACGACGACCATCAGCTCGATCATCGTGAACCCCTTCTCGCTCTTCTTCCTCCGGAACATCTTCACTCTTGTGCCCTCCATTGACCATCCGGCTTCGCGCCGAACGCCGCGTCGCAGCCGGTCCCGAAGTCTGCCCACGGCCCGCACGGCCCTGCGAACCTCCCTGACCCTAGAAGTTGTATCCCCCCTTCATGATCGCGTCGCCGAGATAGAAGATGGGGAGGAACATGCTCACGACGATCACCCCGATCAGTCCGCCCACTACGACGATCATCAACGGCTCGATGAGCGATGTGAGGCTGTGCACGGACGCCTCGACCTGCCGGTCGTAGAAGTCGGAGACCTTGAGAAGCATCGTGTCCATGTCGCCCGTCTCCTCGCCCGTCGCCATCAGCTGCAGGACCATCTCGGGGAACTTCCCGGTTGCCCTGAAGGAGCTCGTGATCCCGTGCCCGGCGCCGACGTTCCCCTTCGCATCATCTATCGCGTGGGCCACGACCGAGTTGCCCGAGGCCCCCTTGACCAGCTCAAGCGCGTCGAGAATCGGCAGCCCGCTGCGGAGCAGCATCCCGAAGGTCCGGGCAAAACGGCTCATGATCGCCTTGCGAATGATCGGCCCGAAGATCGGCATCCTGATCAGAAAGGTGTCCATCGCGTACCGCCCCGATCGAGTGCGGGTCCAGAGATAGAAGAAGAGGATGACTCCGATCGTGATGACCGCGGAGAGCAACACGTTGTGCCGCACGGCGTTCGACGCGGCGACAACGGCTTGCGTCAGACCTGGCAGATTCTGCCCGAGGTCCGCGTAGATCTCCGCGAAGGTCGGGACGATCTTGAAGAGCAGGAAGGCCGTCGCCCCGATCGCGAAAACCAGCACGAACAGCGGATATGAGAGAGCCGACCGCACCTTCGTCTTGATCGCGTCGATCTTCTCCAGATAGACAGCCAGATCCTCGAGGATCTCATCGAGGGTCCCGGCCCTTTCGCCAGCTCGGATCATGCTCACATACATCCGGTTGAAGGCCTCCGGATGCGCGACCATCCCATCGGAGAGGCTCTCTCCGCGCTCGATCCGGTTGGCGATGTCTGCGACCGCCATCGCGAGCATCTTGCTTCCCGCGTCGGCCGCGAGGCCGCGCAGCCCCCTGACCAGCGGGATCCCGGCCTGGAGCACGGTCGAGAGTTGGCGGGTGAACAGGGCCAGCTCGCGCGTGCTGACCCTCCCGAGGTGCATGCTGCTGAGCCGCTGATGCCAGGGCAGACCCCTGTCCTGGCTGCGATCCTCAGTGACGTGAAGAACGACGTACCCCTGAGAGTGGAGATGCGAGACCACCTCGTCCACGCTCGAGCCGGCTGTGAAGCCGGATCGCTCTTCACCGCTTCTGCTCTTGACGACATACGCGAAGTTCCCCATGCGCTCTCCCCGGATCGTTCCCTCGATCCGCTACTCGTCACTCAGACAGACGCGCAGGACATCCTCGACGGTCGTCGTCCCATCGAGGGCCTTCTCGAGTCCGGCCTGCTTCAGCGTCCTCATTCCCTCCGCGATAGCCTGGCGCCTGATGTCGGCGGCCGGCCGATTCTCCGCCATCATCTGGCGCAGCGCCGGAGTGAGAGGCATCATTTCCACAATCGCCACTCGCCCCTTGTAGCCTCTCCCTTTGCAGAGGGCACAGCCACGGCCCCGGCGATAGGTCACTTCCCCGCGACCGCGCAAACCCTCCACCCCGATCCCCATCGCCAGCAAGGTCTCCTCGGGCGGCCGGTATTCCTCCACGCACTGCGGGCAAACGCGGCGCACGAGGCGCTGGGCGGCGACGAGGGTCAAGGAGCTCGCCGCCATGAACGGCTCGACCCCCATCGAGACGATGCGCGTCGCCGTCGTCGGCGCGTCGTTCGCGTGGATCGTGCTGAAGACCATGTGCCCCGTGAGCGCCGCGCGCACGGCTATGTCGGCCGTGTCCTGGTCGCGGATTTCGCCGACCATGATCACGTCGGGGTCCTGCCGCAGGAAGGAGCGCAGCGCGTTGGCGAAGGTCACCTTCTTGCGCTCGTTCACCTGGACCTGGTTGATCCGGGAGATCTGGTACTCGACCGGATCCTAGATCGTCGTGATGTTGAGCGTCTCGTTTCGCCGTTCCAGCAATCCGGCGTAAAGGGTCGTGGTCTTCCCCGAGCCGGTCGGTCCGGAGAGGACGACCATGCCGTAGGGCTGGTTGATGGCCCGGATGAAGCGGTCGTAGTCGGTCTTGGAGAAGCCCAGATCCCGGAGGGAGAAGTTGAAGTCGGTCTTGTCGAGGAGCCTCAGAACGAGCTTCTCGCCATGGATCGTCGGAATCGCCGAAACGCGCACATCGACCTCGACGCCGTTCTTCCTGTGCGTGAAGCGGCCGTCCTGGGCAGCGCGCCGCTCAGCGATGTCCATGTTCGAGAGGATCTTGATGCGGCTGATCGTGCCGGTGTAGACGGCCCTGGGCGGAGTGAGAGCGTCATAGAGCATCCCATCGACGCGGTAGCGGATCACGAGGCCCGCTTCCGTCGGCTCGATGTGAATGTCCGTCGCCCTCTCCTGGATCGCCTGCGCGATGACCTGCTCGACCAGGTTGACGATGCCGGCCTCCTGCGCGCGACGCTCGGCCTCCTCCTCGTCCGGCTCGTCCTCGACGATCGTCTCCCCGATCTCGCCGACCACCTTGTCGATCAGCTCGGTGACATTCTTGCTCCCCTCCACGAGCCGGTAGCTCGACTCCCGCGCCCGCTCGAGGATCGCGGGAGACGCGAGGAGCAGCTCCAGCTTGCGGTCCGAGCGGCGAGCGATCCTCTTCAAGGGGTCCATGGCCTCCACGTCCAGCGGATCTACGACCGCGACACAGAGACTCTTGTCCGTGATGCGGACCGGGAGGACATTGAAGCGGCGAGCGAAGTCGATCGGGACGTAGGCGAGGGACGCCGGCTCGACGGCGTCCTGGCCTGGGTCGAAACGCCTGAGCCCGAGCTGGCGGGCGAGCGTATCGACGAGGTCTTCCTGGGTGATCAGACCCCACCGATAGAGGATCTGCCCGAGGCGCTCCCGCGTCTCCTTCTGCTCGGCGAGCGCGTCCTCAAGCTGCTTCGCCGTGATCTTGCCGCTCTGGACGAGGAGGTCGCCCAGGCCCACGGCGTTCGCCTTCATCTCGTCGCCTCTAGCGTCATTGGCTCCGCCCGCCTTGCGCGGGGAAGTGAAACGGACACCCTGACACGCCGATTCCGGCTGGACGGCACAGCGCGGGAGGTCGCCCCTGCATCCGTCACACGGGCTCCTCGAAGATCACGCCAGCCGCTTCGATGACCAGCGACTGTATCAAGCGCCGAAGGTCCCCCAAAGACGAACTGTCTAATCCTGCCAGCCACGCGCGCGGCGTCTCCCTTATGGCCTCGGGCCAGGCCCTGCGTGCCGACCCCCTGGGGACAGATCCCCCGATCTCCCAGGCTATTCGGCCGCGACGGCGGGGCGATTGACCCTTTAATGGCTCGTGCCAGCGGCGATCTCGGTCCGAGGAGTGTCCGTCGGGACGCGGAGTCTTGGCGCACAGGGGTGGGCGGTGGCGGGGCCTTCATGGCGGAAACGCGAAGCGCGGGGCCCCGAAGGAACCCCGCGCCAGCGTCAACCCCGGTGCAGGCGGTTAGTTGACCGTGTTGCTCAGGACGAGGATCTCGCCCCCTTCCTTCCCGATCGCCGTGATCGTGTAGCTCGTGTTGTCGTCGCTGACGTCGTAGTAGCAGACGCCCGCGTCGGCGCCCGCGGCGCCGTCGGCGTAGGCATCGCCCCCGAACGGATTGTCGTAGTCGGCATTCAGCTCGTCGGCAACCCCGTCCGGATAGACGCCGTTGGCCTTGACAGCCTCGTCCTCAGCATAGAGCTGAGCGGCATGGGCGTTCGCCTTGACCGAGCCCTCACGGGCGCGGTCCTGCATGCTGACATAGTTGGGAATCGCGATCGCCGCCAGGATCCCGATGATCACAACCACGATCATCAACTCGATCAGTGTGAAACCCTTCGCGTTCCGGAACATGATGACACCTCCATCGCCCGCGCAGATCGGTTCGTCTTCTCGCCCCGGCGGCTGCCGGGGCCCGACCGGTATCGCCGGTCTCCAGACAAGTCGGCCCAATCGCCGGTCGACTCCCTTCATTGGCCAGGCGCGTGCCACCGGAGGGCGTCTCGTAACTATCTGCGGAGGTGGACGTTGGCGAGCGAGGCCTCCCGGAGGCGTTCGGCCGGAAGGACTTCCTGCAAGCGAGCCGCGTGCAATTGGCAACGGGGGGCGCGATCTTGCACCCCCCGTTGCGAACTGCTCGGCGCTCCACGTCATGCGGCTTCGGCCTGCCCCTCCTCCGAACCTGCCGCGGCGTCCTCCCGGTCGCCGATCCCATAGGAGATCAGCTTGCGGTAGAGAGTCGATGGATTGATCCCAAGGATCTCGCTCGCCCTCTTCTTCTGCCAGCGCGTGAAGTCAAGGACCTTCAGGATGTATTCCTTCTCCAGCTCGTCGATCGTCAGACACAGAGTGTCGATGACGAGAGACCCGGACCGGGAGGGTCCCCTCACGACCTTCTCGGGAAGGTCCTGGAGCCTTATCGCTCCCCCCTCGTTCAGGATGACCGCCCGCTCGACGACGTTCTCGAGCTCCCTGACGTTTCCAGGCCAGTCATAGCGGCCCAGGGCTTCCAACGCTTCCGGTTCGACCGTCTTGGCGCCTTCGCCTCCGGCGAAGCGGGAGAGGAAATGCTCGGCGAGCAGGGGGATGTCGTCTCGCCGCTGGCGCAGGGGAGGGAGCCGGAGCGGGATCACGTTCAGTCGATAGAACAGGTCAGTCCGGAAGCGCCCTTCGTTGACCTCGCGCTCCAGGTCGGCGTTGGTCGCCGCGATCAGCCGCACGTTGATCTTGATCGGCTTCGTTCCCCCGACCGGGATGATCTCCCTTTCCTGGAGCGCCCGGAGCAGCTTCACTTGCGTCGCGGGCGCCATCTCGCCGACCTCGTCGAGGAAGAAGGTCCCCCCCTCGCTCACGGTGAAGAGGCCGGGCTGGTCCTTGATGGCCCCCGTGAAAGAACCCTTCATGTGACCGAAGAGGTTCGATTCGAGGAGGTCCTTCGGAAGAGCGCCGCAGTTGATCGAAACGAAAGGCCCCTGCGCCCTGCGGCTACTGTAGTGGATCTCGCGGGCGATCAGCTCCTTGCCCGTGCCGCTCTCGCCGTAGACCAGGATCGTCGCCTCCGTGTCGGCCACCTTCTCGATCATCTTGAAGACCTTGGTCATCTCTTCGGACTTCCCGATGATCTTCCGCTCGGCGTGGGTCGATCTGAGCTGCTTCTTGAGGACCTGGTTTTCGGACTGCACCCGTCCCATCGAGAGGGCATTCTTGATGACGAGCGCGATCTCGTCATTGCGCGCCTTTTTCTCGATGTACTGGCAGGCTCCCTTGTTGAGGGCCTCGATCGCTGAGGCCGTCGAGGCGTACGCCGTCAGAATGACAACGGGAGTCTCAGGAGACTTCTTCTTGACCGTCTCCAGCACCTCGATCCCGTTCATGTCGGGCATCTTGAGGTCCGTGATCACGACATCGATACGTTCCTCGTCGAGGACGCCCAGACCCGCGCGCCCCGTCGACGCGCTGATCACCCGGTATCCCTCCTTCTCGAGGAGGACCGTGAGGAAGCGGCGCATGCTTTCCTCGTCGTCGATTATCAGGACGCACGGTTTGTCCATTGTTGCTCCTCGTTGTGTCACGCCGCCTTCAACCCGACAGAGGCGTGTGGAAGCGCCAACCTAGCCCGCGCTCCCCCGCCAGCTCTAGGCTCGAGGATCACGTCTCCCCCGAGCCGCCGCGCCAGCCGCCGTGCGATCGAGAGCCCGAGTCCCGTCCCGCCGGGCTTGTGGGAGCAGAAAGGCTCGAAGAGCGCTTCAGGGTCTCCGTCGGGCAGCCCCACGCCCGTGTCTGAGACGGCGATCTCGAGCCTCTCTCCTTCCACCGACCAGCTCACTTCCACACGCCCCGCCTGGGTCGCCTCGAGAGCGTTGATAAGGAGGTTCCGGAGCGCAGCCGACAGCATCGCTCGATCGGTCTGCACGCTCGCGCCGGGCGCCCCCCCTCCGGCCCGCACAACGACGTCGGGTCGCCGCGCGGGATGCATGCGGACCGCGGCCACCTCGGATCCAAGGAGGTCATCGAGATCGACATCCTCGATCGTTAGGCTTTTGTCTCGTGTATAGGAGAGGAAATCCGTCAGGAAGCTCTCGAGCGATTCGGATTCCTTGAGGATGATCTCCAACAACTCCCCCGCGGTCCCCTGAAGGGGGATTTCCCCCGCCAGGAGCTCGATCGAGCCGACAACGGGCTTCAGCGTGTTCCGGATCTCGTGGGCGAGATGCCCCGAGAGCTCTCCGATGCATGCGAGCCTCTCCCTGCGCGCCTGCTCCGCCTCCTCCCTCTTTCGGCTGGTGAGGTCGCGGAGCAGCAGGACAAGCCCTTGCGAGAGTCCTGAGCGATCCCTGACGCACGAGACGAGAACCTCGACCGGGACCTCCGGCGATCCGCTCGAGGCGGGCAGAAGGATCTCGCGGCAGGCATCCCGGTCCGCAGCCTTCGTCTCCTCGATGAACCCCACCAGGGGACGGAGGCGGGGAGAGACGCCGATCTCCGAGAAGCTCCTCCCCTCCAGGTCATCGGCCCCGAGTAGCGCGGCCAGCGCCCGATTCGCCCTTCTGACGGTTCCCGCTCGATCAAGACAGAGCAGGGGCGTGCCGATGCTCGCGACGATCGTCTCGGCGTCGAGGAGGACTCTCTCCAGCTCCCCGCGAACGCGATCGACCTCCCTGCTCTTGACGGCGATCCTGCGACCCAGCATTCCCGCGAGGAAGCCGAGGAAGAGGAGGAAGAAGCTCGTCAGCAGAGGCGCCCACGCGATCGGCTCCCCGGTTTCAACGATCCCCCACCAGTAACCGCCCACGGCGCCCGCGGCGACGCCCATGCTTCCCAAGAGGCCGAAGAAGAGGCCCGAGGCCGCCACCGAGAGACTGAAGAGCAGGACGAAGGGGCTCCGCCCCGCGCCGGTCGAGCCGACCAGGAGGGACTCCACCGCGAGGTCCAGTCCCAGCGTGGCGGCGAGGATGTGCCGCCCCCATCCCGGCCTGAACCGCAGGAGGAGCAGCCCCGAGGCGCTCGTGACCAGCACCAGCGTGAGGACCGAGAGCGGCAGGCCTTGCGGCGCCCGCGCGGCAGGAAGGGCGAGAATCGCCGCGACCGCGCCGCCCAGGGCCGCCCGCGCGGCGAGGTATCTCCCCGTCGAAGGCCCCACGAATCTAGTTCCCGGAGCCGGCGACCACGTTGATCAGCTTGAACATCGGCAGGTACATCGCGACGACCATTCCGCCGACCAGCACGCCCATGAAGACGATCAGGATGGGCTCGATGACGGACGTCAGCGTGTCCACCGCGACGCTCACCTCCTCGTCATAGAAGGCGGCGATCTTCTCGAGCATCTTGTCGAGCGCCCCCGTCTCCTCCCCGACGGCGATCATCTGCACGACCATCGGCGGGAAGACCTTGGACTCGCGCAGCGGAGCCGAGATCGTCTCGCCCTGCCCGATCGAGCCTTTCGTCGCGAGGATCGCCTCCTCGATGACCTTGTTCCCCGCGGTCCGCGCGGTGATCTCAAGGGCGGTCAGAATCGGGACTCCCGAGGCGATCATCGTCCCCAGCGTCCGGGTGAATCGGGCGATCGAGGCTTTGCGAAGAACGTCGCCCATGACCGGAACGCGCAGGAGAAAACGGTCGATCCTCATCCGTCCGGAAGAGGTGCGGTAGTAGCGGCGGATCGCCATGATCAGGAGGACGATCCCGCCGCCGAGCGCCCACCAGTAGCTCTTGAGGAAGACCGAGAGCATCATGACGATGCGCGTGGGCAGCGGCAGCTCGCCCCCGAAGTCCTTGAAGATCCGCGCGAAGGTCGGGATGATGAAGAGGAGCATGAAGGCTGTCGCGCCGACCGCCACGGTCAGCACCACGGTCGGGTAGGTCATGGCGCTCTTGACCTTCCGCCTCAGATTCTCCGCGGCCTCGAGGTAGCCGGCGAGACGCTGCAGGATGCCGTCCAGGATGCCGCCCGCCTCGCCCGCGTCGACCATGTTGACGAAGAGGCTGTCGAAGACGCGCGGCTTGCGCCCCAGGGCTTCGGCCAGGGTCGCTCCCCCCTCTACGTCGTGCATCACCGATGCGATCACGTTCCGGAAGACGGCCCCTTCAGCCTGCTTCGAGAGGATGTCGAGACATTGCACGAGCGGGAGTCCGGCGTTCACCATGGTGGCGAACTGCCGGGTGAAGAGGACTACCTCTCGCGTCTTGACGCGTCCGCCGCCCAGCTTGAGCGAGAGCGCCGCCTTCTTGGGCTTCTCCCGGATGTAGTGCGCGATGACCCTCTTGCGGCGGAGGTGCGCGACGGCCTCGTCGCGGCTGTTGAAGGTCAGCTCACCCGAAAGCTCCTCGCCCGAGGTCGTCTTCCCCTTGTATGCATAGACCGGCACGCGACATCCCTCCCGCTACCGCGAAGTGAGCCCGACACTCTGCGGCCGATAGGTCGGGTCTGACTTCTGGACCATCTGCTCCAACTCCAGGATGTTGGAGCTGTGACCGAGCGCGCTCTCCAATGTGATCCTGCGTTGGATGTAGGCGGCGAAGAGGCCCTGATTCATGGTCTGCATTCCGAACTTCTGCCCCGCCTGCATCAGCGTGTAGATCTGGTGCGTCTTGCCTTCCCGGATGACGGCGGAGACTGCCGGCGTGCAGACCAGAACCTCGCTCACGTTCACTCGCCCTCCGCCTCGGGCGCGCGGGATCAACTGCTGCGTGACCACACCCTTCAGGACGAAGGCGAGCTGCGAGAGCACCTGCCTCTGCTGGTTCGCGGGGAAGACGTCCACGATCCGGTTGATCGACTCGAAGGTCGAGTTCGTGTGCAGCGTGGCGAAGACGAGATGGCCCGTCTCCGCGATCGTGAGGGCGGCCTCCATGGTCTCGAGGTCGCGCATCTCTCCGATCAGGATGACGTCCGGGTCCTGCCTCAAGACGTATTTCAGCGCGTCGACAAAGCTCCTCGTGTCCGAGTTCACCTCGCGCTGATTGACGATCGACCGCTTGTGCGGGTGGATGTACTCGATCGGATCCTCGATCGTGATGATGTGGCCCGGCCGCGTGGAGTTGATCCTGTCGATGAGAGCGGCGAGCGTGGTGGATTTCCCGCTTCCGGTGGGACCGGTGACCAGGATGAGGCCGTTCGGCAGCTCCGCGAACGTGCGGACGACCGGCGGGAGGCCGAGGTAGTCGAAGTCGGGAATCTGATAGGGGATCCTGCGGATGGCGGCGCAGGTCACACCCCTTTGCAGAAACACGTTCACCCTGAAGCGGGCGAGTCCCTGGATCCCGAAGGAGAGATCGAGCTCCTTGTTCATCTCGAAGCGCTTCTTCTGATCGTCGCGCAGAACGCTGTAGATCAGCGCCTCGCACGTCTCCGGGTTCAGCGGCTCGTGGACGGTGGGGATGATCTCGCCGTCGATCCGGAGCTGAGGCGGGACCGCCGCGGTCAGGTGCAGGTCGGAGGCGTTCTTCTCGATCATCTCCTCGAGGAGCGTGTGCAGCGTCAGCATGGTCCCTCCCCGGCCGGCGACAGCGCCGGACCGGAAGCAAGCGAAGCACCGCGGACCGCTGGCGGGCATGGGCGCGACGATCCGCCGGGGGAGTACGCCACCCCCCCTTCGTCTTGTCCCTCTAGGGTTTTCGTCCGCTCGACGCGGGTTCTTGAGGCGGGACTTAGACCTGGCGGTCCGCCCAGGCGAGAAGCTGGGCGATCACATGCTCTTGCTGCTCCTCCGCGAGGTCGGGATGGATGGGGAGAGCCAGGCAGGTCCGCGCGGCCTGCTCCGCCACCGGAAGATCGCCCGGCCGGCCACCGTACGAAGCGAAGCACTCCTGGAGATGGAGCGGGAGCGGGTAGTAGACGGCGGTGGCGACCCCCTGCTCGGCAAGATGTTTCGAGAGATCGTCGCGCGCCCCGCGTTCGACGCGGATCACATACTGATGAAAGGCATGGACCCTGCCGGGCAGTACCGGGGGAACGCGCAGCGCGGGGTGGCCGGAGAAGGCCCTGGAATAGCGGGCCGCGTTCGCGACCCGCGCCGCGATCCAGTCGTCCAGACGGGCGAGCTTGGCTCGCAGGAATGCGGCCTGCAGAGGGTCGCACCGGCTATTGGTCCCGACGGTCTTGTGGATATAGCCTCCATCGCTGCCGTGGGCGGCGAGCCGCCTCACGCCGGCGGCGAGCGAGTCGTCATCGGTGGTGGTCATGCCGGCGTCCCCGCAGGCCCCGAGGTTCTTGGTCGGGTAGAAGCTGAAGGCGGCCGCATCGCCCAGCGAGCCCGCCGGCTTGCCGTCAAGCGCGGCGCCGATCGCTTGGGCCGCGTCCTCGAGCACGGCGATGCCTCGCCCTCTGGCGATCCCCCCGATCGCGTCGTAGTCGGCGCACTGCCCGAAGAGGTCGACCGGGATGACAGCCCGCGTGCGATCCGTGATGGCGCGCTCGAACGAGCCGGGGTCGAGGTTCATCCCCTCGGGCTCGATATCGCAGAAGACGGGACGCCCGCCGGCGTTCACGACGGCGCCGGCCGTCGCGAAGAAGGTGAAGGTGGGCACGATCACATCGGAGCCCGCCCCGACTCCCAGCGCCTTCAGCGAGAGCAGCAGCGCGTCGGTGCCGGAGGCGAGGGCGACGGCGTGGCGGGCCCCGACCCTGGCGGAGATCTCTTCCTCGAGCGCCCGGACTTCTCCCCCCCCGATCCACTGGCCGGAGGAGAGGACGCGCTCGGCGGCCTCCAGAAGGTTCTCCCGCAAGGACTGGAACTGCGCGCGCGTATCGAGCATCGGCACCCGCATAGGCATCTCCTTCCCCTCCGGAGATCCTAGACCATTTGGGTGCGGCGGCTCTACTCGTCCGGGCCGGTTTCCTTCAGGACTTCCTCGGGACTCGTGACGCCGCGCTTCAGCTTCTCGAGGGCGTCCATCCGAAGGGTCAACATCCCCTCCTTCACCGCCTGCGCCTTGATCTCCCGCGTCGAGGCCCGGCCGAGGATCATCTCACGGACGGCGGGCGACAGCGGCATCACCTCGTAGACTCCCTGGCGACCCCGGTAGCCGGTGCTGTTGCAGTCGTAGCAGCCGCGGCCACGAAAGAGCGTGAGGTCGCATATGTCGCCCGGCTTCAGCTGGAGCTCACGGAGAAGCTCGTCGCTCAAGTCGACCGGCTCCCTGCACGAGGAGCAGACCTTCCGGATGAGGCGCTGGGCGACGATCAGATTGGTCGAGGAGGCGACCAGGAACGGCTCCACACCCATGTCGACGAGTCGCGTCAGCGTCGACGCGGCGTCGTTCGTGTGAAGCGTCGAGAAGACGAGATGCCCCGTGAGGGCCGCCTTCACCGCGATCGAGGAGGTTTCCTTGTCCCGCATCTCCCCGACCATGATGATGTTGGGGTCCTGCCGCAGGAAGGCGCGCAGAGCCGCGGCGAAAGAGAGGTCGATCGCATCGTTCACATTCACCTGGTTGATCCCGTCGAGGTTGTACTCGACGGGGTCTTCCGCGGTCATGATGTTCACGCCAGGCAGATTCACCTTGGAGAGGGCCGAATAGAGGGTCGTCGTCTTGCCGGAGCCGGTCGGCCCTGTGACGAGGATCATCCCGTAAGGCAGGGCAATCGCGCGCATGAAGGCTTCCAGCGCCGACGGCTCGAGCCCGAGCTTCGTGAGGTCGAGCGAGAGATTCGACTTGTCGAGGATGCGCAGCACGATCTTTTCGCCATAGATGCACGGAAGGCTTGAGACTCGCAGGTCGACCTGCCGCCGCCCGAGGCGGATCTTGATCCGGCCGTCCTGGGGCACCCTCCGCTCCGCGATGTCCAGATCGGCCATGATCTTGACCCGGGACGTGATGGCCGCACGGAGCTTGTGCGGCGGGGACATCATCTCGTAGAGAGTGCCGTCGATCCTGAAACGCACCCTGAGCGTCTTCTCGTACGGCTCGATGTGGATGTCGCTCGCGGCGCGCCGGACGGCCTCGGAGATGATCCCGTTGACGAACCGCACGACCGGCGCCTGCTCCGCCCCCGAGACGCCCGGATCGATCGACTCCTCATCGAGCGTCTCGACGACCTCGACATCCTCTTCGACCGACCGCATGATGTCGTCGATGGAGCCCGCGGACTCGTAGTACTTGTCAATCGAGCGTCGGAGCTGTCCCTCGGTGGCGACGAGAACGCGAACCTCGTGCCCCGTGATGAACTTGATGTCGTCGATCGCGAAGAAGTTCGTTGGGTTGGCCATCGCGACCGTGAGCTGTCTTCCCACCCGGGCGATCGGGATGACCTGGAACTTGTTCGCCACCTCCGGAGGGATCATCCGGACGACAGCGGGATCGATCTCGATCTGATCGAGATTGACCGCCTGCGTTCCATAGACTTCGCTAAGAAAGACGAGCAGCCGCTCTTCGGAGACCGAGCCGAGCTTCACCAGGGCGGCGGCTATCGACCCTCCCTCGCCCTTCTCGATCTCCCTGGCCCGCTTGAGGTGTTCCTCGGAAACGAGCCCTGCATCCAGGAGCATTGTGCCCAGATCGTGTTTCACTCGCCTGCCTCCGGAGTGTCGTGCGCAAACCTCAGGGGGTCCCGGGCCCAGGGATGCCAGCGCATCCGCTCGGGTACCAGAGACATGCCAGCTTCCGATCCTCTATCCGGCCGACAAGCCGTAGCCGTGTCAGGGCTTCCCGTGCGCGGCGTCGGCGGCAACCCCGAGACCCGTTGCACCCTGCGACCCGGAAGTGCAATCCGCAGGGGCCCGGGAGGCGGCCGTCGAGCAGGAGATGAGGGGAGCGAGGAGGGCCGCGGTCTTTGGGCCGATCCCCGGGACGCGCATCAGGTCGGCGGCGGATCGGAATGGACCCTGCCGGGCGCGGGTCGCGATGATCCTCTCGGCGAGGCGCGGCCCGATGCGCGGGAGCCGGACGAGGTCCTGAGCGCCCGCGTCGTTGATCCTCACCCTCCCCTCCTCAACGAGGCCGGCCGGAGGAGCGGCCGTCGAGTCAGGACGGTCTCGCCCGGCATCAACGGCTCGATCTGAACCCGCCGCAAGGATGACGAGAAGGGAATCGCCGCCTCCCTCCGGCGGCGGAGCGTCCGAGACGACGAGACGCGCCAAGAGCCCGAGGATCAGGAGCCCGCCAAGGGCGATCAGGGCCCTGCGCTCATCGGGTGTGAAGAGCATCCCGCGCCGCCTAGCCGGCGACCCGGCGGACTACTCGGCGAAGAACCACCGGACGCCGGCGCGATAGTGCCGGCGCGGCAGCGTCGAGAAGCCGCCCTCGTAGCTCATCGACGGCGAGATCGTGTCGGAGAGATTGGCGAGAACGAAGTAGATATCGGCCCGGCCCACCCGCGCCCGCGCGATGCCATCGAGCCGCCCCTGGGAGGGAAGGATCGCATATGGAGTCGCGCTCGCGCTCATCCCCGTCCCTCGCAGGCTGAGATCGAGCCTGAGATCCCCGGAGAAGAGGGCTCCGGCCCAACCGAACCCCGCGCCACCACGCAGGGCCGCCGCGCCCAGATGGGCCTTCACTCCGCCGCGGGCACCGGTCCCCATCCCATCGAGAACCGAGTAGAACCCGAACGGCCACATGCCCTCCCACCGTCCCCACACGGAGGCGAGTCCCGTCTCCCCTCTCTGCAGCGAGTCCTCGAGGTCCGCGCGACGCTGAGTCGCCAGCAGCGAGAGATCTCCCGCGTCGACCTCGAGGGTGCGCGTCATCCAAAGCAGGTCCCCGCCAAGGCGCAGCCGATTTCGGGCCAGGTCGCCTCCCCAGGTCGCCTCGCATCCAGCGCGCCACAGCGCCTCGGCCGGCTCATCGATCCGCTCGGATGCGAGGCCCAGACCCTGCAATACCCAGGCCTCGCCGTCGGCCGGCATGCGGGGAAGCGTCCGGTTCCGGACGGCGCGGCTGCAGTGAAGGAGGATCCTCTCCGCCCTCATGCCCGATGTCTCGTACTCGAACGCGAAGACCGGGGACGCGGCCAGGGGTGCCAGACGGGTGATGCCGGCCGAGGCCCGCACGACTCCCGCGGCGCCCCCTCCGCTCCAGCCGAGCGCGGATCCGACTGACAAGTCCTCGAAGAGGCGCCCGGCGCCGCCCGCGAGCCGTCTCCGGGTCCGAGCGACATCGACCTCGGTCACAAGGCTGACCCTTCCCCCCACGGCGCTCCGGTGAGCGGCGCAGCGGGTGATCACAGACCGCGAGCGTCTCTCCGTGAGGCCAAGCGCCGTCTCGAAGCCCGCGCGCGTCCAGTTCCACTGCGAGGCGACCTCGATCGAAACCCCGGCGGAGTCCGGGCGGCGCCACGAAAGCGACCAGGCCGTCCTGTCCCAGAGGCCGCGCTTGGTCGAGAGGAGGCGGAAGCGGTCGGCGGCGTCCTGGCATCCCCCCTCTATCCAGCTCCGCCCGAGCGCGAGCGCGGTTCGCAGCCCGATCGTCTGCCCTTCCTGTTCCCTCCACGGCTCTCGACCCGCGCTCTTCGAGTCGCCGTAGAAGCCTGATACGAGAAAGCGTCCGATCGGGCGACTCACCACGAGCTCCTCGCTGAAAGTCCCATAGGAAGCGCGGGTCAGACGCACGGCGCTCACGGCGCGGTCGGGCGCGATCGCGGCGGAGCGCAGATCGATCGTCTCCCCGCCTGTCGAGGAGAGCGGCGAGACGATGGGCGAGTAGGGCCGGAGGACCGCATCGCCGATGGCCAGAACCGGCACGGGCGAGAGGGACGTCTCGGGCCACCGCGACGGCCCGACGGGAAGTCCGTCCAGGCGCATCTCAGGAATGTCGCGGCCGGGAGCCGTGCCGAAGAGAGGCTCCGGGAGGTGCGGGCTCCCGGGATCGAGACAGAGGATGCCGAGCCCGTCCCTCAAGGCCTCGCGCGCCTCCTGGATCGCTCGAGTCCGCATGGCGGACGCATCCATCTGGCGCAAGGGGGCGGGCTCTCCTCCCGGGGCGACGGGAGGGGGTTCGGGCATGAGGGAGAGCCAGAGAAGGGTATCGGAACCGCTCGGATCTTGCGAGATGGAGTCGGGAAGCGATGCGGCCCTGCCAGCGTCGCTTCCATCGATCGATCCCCGGGAAAGGGAATCGGGCTGCTGCGCGGCGCCGTGCGAGACAGTCGAAGAGACGAGAAGGGCGGCTATCCACCCAAACGGGCAAGCCGCTCTTGCGAGTCGAGGAACGCCCCTTTCGCGGCGAGCCCGCGGAAGAGGGCGCGGGCTTCCTCCGACTCCCCGATCTCCTCGAGCAAGCAGGCCATCTGATAGGCCACCGGGCGTCGTTCCGAATCCGGCCGCTCGGGGACATCCAGAGCGGCGCGATACTCTCGGACGGCTTCTTGCGGCCTGTCGAGACGCTGCAGGGTCCGCCCCCGCATCTCCCTGACCTTCAGCGCCATCTCCGCGGGAAGATCCGGTGTCGCGAGGACGACTCCGAACTCCTCGACCGCTTCCTCCAGCAGGCCCATCTCCAGATGACTCACGCCAAGGTCGTAGTGGCCCTCGTGATCTCCGCTGGAGACCAGCTCGCGCACACCCGCGCGGAACTCGTCGAGCAATGCCGCCAGATCGACCCATTCCTCCGTTCCCACGCTCTCCCGGTCGCTAACACAGACGGTCGCGCCCGACATTCCCGGCCGCGTCTCCGGCCCGCCCCTGGGGCCTCCGTTGCCGCCCTCTGGCACCGCGAGACCCATCTCGCGGAAACGAGCGATCCGACGCTGCGCCGTCGCGTCGCCGGGATCGAGGTCGAGGACCTCCAGAAAGCGGCGCAGGGCTCCCTCGTAATCCTCCCGGGTGATCAGGAGATCCCCCAGCAAACTCAACTGGCGGACCGCCGCGAGTTTATCCCCGAGCTGGACGTGAACGGCAACGAGTTTCTCAGCCGCCCAGAGATCGTTGGGACTCTCATCCAATAGGCGGAGCAGGAGCTCTCGGGCTCGCTCCGGATCCCCGCGACCGATCGCTTCCTCGATCATTCCGCGCCGGAGGCGGGCGGCGGCCTCCGCTCCGTCCTCCGGGAGCTCTTCATTTGGCGGCAAGGGGGCGGGAGCGACTTCCGTCGGCTGCGCGTCTCGGGGATCCATCGCGTCGCAGGCATCGCCCCCTGTGGATATGGCATTGGGCTCCGGCGCCTCGACGAGGATCTGCGGCGGCTGCCCGCAGGCGTCATCGACGGTCAGACAGAGAGCGTTCGCCCTCTCCCGCAGGGCGCTGGCGATCTCGAATCCGCCCGCGCCGGCGGCCTGGTCGGCCAGCCCTTCCAGCAGATGGGCCGCGCGATCCTGCCTGCCGGCACGGATGTATAGCTCCGCCAGTCGGAGGGCGACCTCCACGCGCGGGCCGCTGAGCTGAGCCACCCGTTCGAGAACCTCGATGAACTCCTCGCCCCCCGCTTCGCCCCCCGCCCGGTCGAGGTAGTTGAGGTAGCAGGTCACCGCGTCGCCGATCAGTCCTTCCTTGGAGTAGAGATCACCGAGGCGCCTGTAGGTGCGCGCGCGCTCCGCGTCGGTCCGGAGGACCCTCTTCGCGACGGCGATTGCGTTGCGAAACAGCCCGACTCTCTCGTAGGCGGAGATCGCCTCCTCGTACGAATCGATGGCGTCTTGCGACTTGCCTTCCCGGTCCAACAGGTCTCCGTGAAAGACATAGTCGTAAGGATCGGGCTCGCCGCCGAGGAGGAGCCGGCCCATTTCCTCCACCGCCTCTGTGAGCTGCCCCGCCCGGGCCAGCTGCTGCGCCCTACGTCGAACGACGACGCACTTGTCCAACGCTGCCTTCCCTCCGGGCTCGACGCGCGACCCCAAGCGACCTGCCAACGACGGTCCCTCCTCCATATCGACAGGAGGGGAAGGCTTCTCCAACCTTTTCCTGGATCAGGTGTTCCGGGTCTTTCCGGCGGAGGCGAGGCGGGTCCCTTCGATGACCCAGCGACCACGCTTCATCACGCGAGATGGAGCCAAGCCGCCGAGGTGATAGACGATCGCGGCCGGATTCGAGGCGGGCAGGACCTGAAGATCGGCCAGGAGGCCAGGGGCGAGACGCCCGACCTCTCCCGCGAGGCCCAGGGAGTGGGCGGCGTTGACGGTCACGGCGGTCAACGCCTCGGCGACCGACATCTTCATCTCCAGGACCGCGAGCGTCAGGACCAGCGGCAGGTTCGTCGTCATCGAGCTGCCGGGGTTGCAGTCGGTCGCCAGAGCGATCGGGATCCCCAGCGACGAGATCTTTCCGGCGGGGGCGTAGCGCCGGCTTCCCATCGAGAATGTGGTCGCGGGCAGGAGAATCGCGATCGTTCCCGCGCGCTTGAGGGCGGCGAGACCCTCATCGCTCGCCTCCATCAGGTGGTCGGCGGAGACGGCGCGGATCTCCCCCGCGAGCTCCGAGGCCCCGCTGGGAGCGAACTCGTCGGCGTGCAGGCGCGGCGTGAGCCCGTGGCGGCGGCCCGTCTCCAGGATCGTCCGCGCCTCCTGCGGAGTGAAGACCCCCTTCTCGCAGAAGACATCGCAGAACCGAACACGGGTCTGGCTCGCCGCGGCGGGGATCATCTCATCCACGATCTCTCGGACATAGCTCTCCCGCCGATCCCGGTAGTCCGGCGGGATGTCGTGCGCTCCGAGGAGCGTGGTCAGGATGTCGATCGGGTGCTCCTCGTCCAGGATGTCGAGGAGCTTCAGGGCGCGGATCTCGTGGCGACTGTCGAGCCCGTAGCCCGACTTCGCCTCGATCGTTGTCACGCCATGGGAAAGCATCTGGTCGAGGCGCGCGCGCGTCTGCGAGAGGATCTTGTCGTCCGACGCGTCCCTGAAGGCCTTGACGCTCGAGAGAATGCCGCCCCCCATGGCGGCAATCTCCATGTAGCTTCGCCCCTCCAGGCGCATCGAGAACTCATGGTCGCGGCTCCCCGCGAAGAGGACGTGCGTGTGAGGATCGATGAAGCCCGGCAGGACGGTCGATCCGGGAAGGCTGATCACGCGATCGGGAGTAGCCTCATACCGCCGGCAGATCTCATCGGTCGATCCGACTCCAGCGATTCGATCGCCCCGGATGGCGATCGCGCCGTCATCGATCCGTCCCAGCGCCTGCGCCTCCCCACCGGCGCGCGGGACAGCCCCCTGGTCCATCGTGACCAGCGCCGCGATCTCCCGCAGGAGGATGTCGACCCGCTCTCTCATTGACGCCTTCGGCCTCCTACTCCTCCATCATGGGAATCTGGACGCCCAGCTCTCTGGCGCAGGAGATCGCCTCCTCGTATCCGGCGTCCGCGTGCCGCACCACCCCCATGCCGGGATCGCTTGTGAGCACGCGGGAGAGCCGCTCTCCGGCCTCGGGAGTGCCGTCGGCCACCACGACCATGCCGGCGTGGATCGAGTTGCCGATCCCGACGCCGCCTCCATGGTGGATCGACACCCAGGAGGCGCCGCAGGCCGTGTTGACCAGAGCGTTCAAGAGGGGCCAGTCGGCGATCGCGTCGCTGCCGTCGCGCATCGCCTCGGTCTCGCGGTAGGGGCTCGCGACCGAGCCCGAGTCGAGGTGATCGCGTCCGATGACGATCGGCCCCTTGATCTCGCCGCGCGCCACCAGATCGTTGAAGACTCGGCCGATCTTCTCCCTCTCCCCGTACCCGAGCCAGCAGATCCTCGCCGGAAGCCCCTGGAAGGCGACTCGCTCCCCCGCCATGCGGATCCATCGCGCGAGCGAGGGATCGGACGGGAAGGTCTCGAGGATCGCTTCATCCGTCCTGTGGATGTCGGCCGGATCGCCAGAGAGCGCAACCCACCGGAACGGGCCCTTGCCCCTGCAGAAGAGGGGGCGGACATAGGCCGGAACGAATCCTGGGTAGTCGAACGCCCTCGCGAAGCCGGCCTTCCGCGCCTGCCCTCTGAGATTGTTGCCGTAGTCGAAGACGATCCCTCCGCGATCGAGGAATCCGACCATCGCCTCCGTATGGCGGGCCATCGATCGCATGGAAGCATCGATGTATCTTCTGGGGTCGCTCCGGCGCAGATCGAGGGCGGCCGCGAGGCTCATCCCTCCGGGCACGTATCCGTTCAGCTCGTCGTGCGCCGATGTCTGATCCGTCACCACATCGGGAAGATCGCCGCGAGAGAGGAGCTCCGGAAGGACCTCCGAGGCGTTTCCAAGCAGCCCTATGGAGAGAGGTCTCCGCGCCGTCCTCGCTTCTCCGACCAGGCGCAAGGCCTCCTCGAGACTCTCGGTCCAGCGATCGAGGTAGCGCGTCGCGATCCTCCGCTCTATCCGCTCCGGATCGACCTCGACGACCAGCGCGACTCCCTCGTTCATCGTGACCGCGAGAGGCTGCGCCCCGCCCATGCCCCCAAGTCCGGCGGTGAGAACCCACCTGCCCGCGAGCGTGCCCCCGAAGTGGCGCCGCGCGACCTCCGCGAAGGTCTCGTAGGTCCCCTGCAGGATCCCCTGCGTTCCGATGTAGATCCAGCTTCCGGCCGTCATCTGGCCGTACATGATGAGCCCCTGGGCCTCCAGATCCCGGAAGCAGTCCCAGTTGGCCCAGGCCGGGACCAGGTGCGAGTTGGCGATGAGAACGCGCGGGGCCATCGGATGCGTCCGGAAAACGGCGACCGGCTTGCCCGATTGCACAAGGAGCGTCTCGTCGTTTCCCAGGGATCGAAGCGAGCGGACGAGGGCCTCGAAGCAATCCCAGTTGCGCGCCGCCTTTCCCGAGCCTCCATAGACGACGAGGTCCTGTGGCCGTTCCGCGACGTCCGGATCGAGGTTGTTCATCAGCATCCGGAGCGCCGCCTCCTGCACCCATCCCTTGCACGAGAGCTCGCGCCCTCGAGGGGCGCGCACCTCGCGCGCCCGCGCCCGTCCCGCCGTCGCGCTCATTTCTGCATCTCCTCCCTGCCGCCCTCTTCGGACGCCGACTGAAACCAGGCCTCGCCCTCGCGAACCAGATCCTCCCACGACACGACCGCCTTGACCGGAATCCCGAGAGCCCGCGTGAAGCGCTCGCCGTATGATCTGCGCAGGATCCTCGGATCGAGGATGGCGAAGATCCCTCGATCGCCGCGGCTTCGGATCAGGCGGCCGAAACCCTGCCGGAAGCGGACGATCGCCTCGGGGAGCATGAAGTCCTCGAAGCCGTCGCCACCCTCCTCCCGCAATCTCTCGGCCAGGGCCTCCACATACGGGTCGGTCGGGACGGGAAAGGGAAGACGCACCATCACGAGGATCTCGAGCTCCTCCCCGGGGAAGTCGACCCCCTCCCAGAAGCTCGCCGCCCCCAAGAGAACGGCCCGTTCGCTGGCCTGAAAGGCCTGGGCGAGGGCCTGGCGGCTCGCGTCCCGGCCCTGAGCATAGACATGGATCCCGCGATCTTCCAGCGGTCCTCGGATCGCCTCCTCGACTCGCCGCAGCGTTTCGTGGGAGGTGAAGAGGACGAGGATCTTCCGCGGAATCTCGCGCGCGAGGCGCTCGATCGCCTGCGCGAGATCGACCTCGTGGCCCGCATCGCGGGGATCCCTCATCAATCGCGGCACCAGGACGCGCACTTGGCGCTCCAGATCGAAGACGGGCGGAAGGACCAGCTCTCGGCAACCCTCGCGCAAGCCGCACTGCCGGGCGAAGAAGCCCGTGGAGCCGTCGACGGCGAGAGTCGCGGAGGTGAGAACGAGCGGGCGCCCTCCCGAGAGCCGCTCGCCGAGCGAATCGGAGAGGGCGATCGGACGGGAGCGGATCGTCGCGCCATCGTTCGCCTCGTTCTCGAACCAGAAGACGGCCCCGGGGTCGCCCGCCTCGACCAGGAAGGTGAGGTCCCGGACGGCGACATCCAGGTCCTCGATCGCTCCGGAGATCTCAGACAGGAGCGATCGGCCCGCGTCGCCGGAACCGAGCGGCCCCGAGAGTTCGTCCAGGAATCTCCGGTGGGCGTCGAGCAGGGCGCCCGCGGCGTCGAGGAGGGGGTAGGTCGTCTCGGGGAACGGCCCGCCCGAGCCGGCGCCGAGGCGGTAGCGCGCGCGGCCGCCGGTCGCGGGGAAACCCTCCATCGAGCGGAGCGCATCGAAGTAGGCGCGCGACCGATCGATCAAACTCCCGAGGTCGGCCTCCAGCTCGCGGATCCGCGCCACCCAGCGAGCCCGGTCGACGCGGGAGTGCCACCCCCTGATCGCGCGGCGGATCCTGTCCGTCGCGCCCGGCTCCCCTTGTCCCCCCAACCCCATCAGGACCGAGATCCAGGAGCGGGAAGAGACGCTCCGGGCGAGCGCGTCGGCCGCGACCCTCGGAAGGTGGTGCGCCTCGTCGACCACGAGGCCGTCGTAGGGAGGCAGGCCCGCTCCTCCGCCGAGGATCTCGAGCACGAGGAGGGCGTGGTTGACGAGGACCAGATGGGCGTCTCGGGCTCTTCGGCGGGAGAGCTTGAAGTAGCAACCCTGGTCGGGCGCGCACTCGTTGGAAGCGCAGAAGCGCGCCTCGGAGCTGACGCGCGACAGGAGCGCGCGCAGCCGGGGCGCCAGCGCCGGGGCATCGTCCAAGTCGCCCGACTCGGTGCGCTGCGCCCATCCCTCGAAAGCGCGCGTGAAGGCCTCGCCGTCGGTGGTTCCGAGGAACTCCGGCCGCGCCATCTCCCAGCGGCGCCGGCAGAGGTAGTTGGCCCGCCCTTTCAGGACGGCAACGTCGATTCTCCGATCGGTGAGCCTGCGCAGCAGAGGCAGATCCCTCCGCAGGATCTGGTCCTGAAGATTGCGCGTGTGGGTCGAGACGAGCAGGACCTTCCCTTCCGCCTTGGCCCAGAAGGCCCCGGAGACGAGATAGGCGAGAGACTTGCCGACCCCTGTCGGCGCCTCGACGATCAGCGTCTCGGAGTTCTCGAGGGTCGCGCGCACGGCCGCGGCCATCTCCGCCTGCTGCGGGCGCCACTCGTGCCGATCCAGGACGCGGGAGAGAGTCCCCCTGGGCCCGAAGACGCGATCGATCGAAGCCTGCAGGCTCAATGCTCCTTCCCGTCCCGCTCTCCACGCGGCGCCCGGTCCGACGCCTCACCCCCCGCCCTGAGGAGCGCGATCTCCTGCGCGAGCGCGCGGAAGGCCTCTGTCAGGCGCGCCAGCCGGACAGTGAGATGAAGCACGATCGCAAGCAGAACCACGACGCAGAGAAGCAAGAAGAAGGCCGGCGGATAGTCGATGCCGATCCATCGGCTGATCGCGTCGGCTTGCTTCTGGACGAGGCCGGCCAAGACCGCGAGCCCCGTGAGGAGAAGCCAGAGGATCGAGTATTCCAGGCCCAGGGATCTCCGGCGGACCATCCCGAGAACGACCAGCAAGAAGATCAAGCCCACTCCGATGATCAGCAGGCGCGCGCTGAGGGTCACGGGACCTCCTCATCGATGGCCCTGCGCTTCTCGCTGAGGGCGAGCAGGATCGAGAGGGTCATCTTGATGACGTAGTAGATCGGTCGCAAACCGCTGTGGATCGAGCTGCCGGTCGGCTTCTCGTACATCGTGACAGGGACCTCGGTGATCCGAAAACCCCGGCGGCCCACGAGGATCAGGATGTCGGCATCCGGGTAGTCCTGGGGAAAGTGGTTTCCCCGAGAGTGGAAGAGGACGAGGCGGCGGCTCAGGGCCTGGAATCCACTGGTCGGATCGCTGATCCGCTGCCCCAGCGCCTGGCTCGCGATGCCGCCGAAGAAGCGCATGCCGACCGCGCGCAGCCAGGGCGCCCGGTAGCGTCGCGCGCCGGAGCGAAACCGCGAGCCGAGGACGAGGTCGAATCCATCATCGAGAGGCGAAAGGAGAGGCAGGATGCTCTCCGGCTCGTGCTGGCCGTCGCCGTCCAACTGGACCACGCGCCCGAACCCCTCCCGGTCGGCGTAGCGATATCCGGTCAAGAGCGCCGCTCCGTAACCGAGATTGACGGGGTGTCGTGCGACGCGGGCTCCCGCCCCGCGCGCGATCTCTCCCGTGCGATCGCGGCTGCAATCGTCCACGACGAGGATCTCCGCGCTAGGAGCGACCCCACGCACCCTCGCGATCAGACCGCCCAGGTCCCGCTCCTCGTTGAAGGCGGGGATGAGAACAAGGAGGCGTTCCGCGCTGTTCCCTTCTCGAGCCATCGCCGTCCCAGAGTATCGCACGAGGGGAGGAGCCTCAAGCCTCCATCGCCCGGGCGCCTCCACCCCTGGGCCGGAACCGGCCATCGCCTCTTGCGGGCCGCGGCGCCTCGCGGGCCGTACGCCCTCGCAGTCCATCGCGTCTTGCGGGCCATCGCGTCTTGCGGGCCATCGCCGGGACTCGTAGGCTGGTGGCGGAGGCATTCGATGGACCGAGGGGAAGCGGAGCGGCGCGCGGCCCGCCTGCGCGAACAGATCGTCCATCACGCGCGGCGCTATTACGTCGACGCCGACCCGGAGATCTCCGACGCCGCTTACGACCGCCTGGTCCGGGAGCTGGAGGGGCTCGAGGCCGCCTTCCCCGATCTCGTCACTCCGGACAGCCCTACCCAGCGGGTCGGAGGAGAGCCCCTCGAGCGGTTCGAGACGGTCGTGCACTCCACGGCGATGCTCTCGCTCCAGAACACCTACGACGAGAGCGAGCTGCGCGAGTTCGACCAGAGGGTCCAACGTTTCCTCGGTACGACGGAG